>JAUXGE010000088.1 GCA_030622435.1 Planctomycetota bacterium | reverse complement strand
ATCTTGAAGGCGTTGTTGCTCAGGTATCCACTGACGTAGGCGTTGCCCGAGTTGTCTACGGCGATGCCGGTCGGCCCGTCAAAACTGCTCCCCGAGGCGTTGCCGGTCGAGTCGATGATCTCGGTGATGACTCCATCCGGCGTGATCTGGAAGACGTTGTCGCTGAAATATCCAGCGACGTAGACGCTGCCCGAATCGCTCACAGCGATGTCGATCGGTGCAAGAAGCGTATTTATTCCAAAGATGATCTCCGTGACTGTCCTGGCGCCGCCCGCTGTCGGGAAACAGGTAAGAGCCAACAGAATCAAGAACCTGGAGCTACGTGCTCGCAACATGGCGTTGTCCTCCGTTGTCTGCAATTGATTATAGGGCGGGAAACGGCAGGTCAACATTCCGGTGACGCGGAACAACGACCTGCCCTACGGTCTTCGGCGTTCGCCGATTCTGTCACGTACCCGGGTCCAAGAGCCACCGTCTGAAGCCGTGGGTCGTCACCGGGCCCACGTGTCCGCTCCATAACTGTCGCGGTTCTGATCACAGATTCGCCGTTTCCCACGCGTCACCCGCGGCAGTGCCCTCACCATTTGCTCTGTCGCGCCTGACGGGGCTTGGGAGTCAATGGGGGGAGCCTTCGGTCCCAGGGCTCACGTCATGGGCTGTTGTCTTTCGTCCCTCCGGGACTGGGAGCGCCAGATCTCGTGTGCCGCCACTCTTCCCGGTTTGCGAAGCTCCTGGCGTTGCAGTAGTAAGAACGAGGGAAGAGACGAACTGGGTACATGAGCGATCCACTGAACACACTCAAGCCTGCGGCACCTGCGCGATGGCACCTTCTGCTGGCCGCTCTGACGTGGACGGTCGTCGGTACCCTTCTCGCATTCTTCGGAACCCGATGGATGCTTGGCGGCAGTCCTTGGACCAAGACGGTACTAATGGCGGCCGCGGCCGCAGTGGGAATACTGAAAGCCCGATTCGTGCTTGACCGTGCCGCGGATCGCATCGTCATGCGTATTCGGGAACGCGGCGACGGTCGCTGCATTGGGGGATTCCTGTCCCTACGAACCTGGGGCCTCGTCATCATCATGGCGGTGGCCGGGCGTTGGCTTCGCGGGGGACTTCTTCCGCACGCGGTGGTAGGCTTCGTCTATCTGGCCGTCGGTGTGTCGTTGCTCCTTGCGGGTCGTCGGCTCTGGTTGGGCTGGTTTCGTCACGACTCCGTAGCCTGAGCGGTGGTTCCGATAAGTCCACCCCCACTGATCACTGCCGGGTTGGAGTCCAGCACTGTAGCGGCCTGCGTCCCCGCAGGCCGTCTTCCCGGACAGGTGCTGTTGCATACGACGGCCGGCGGGGACGCCGGCCGCTACTGAAGGACATGGATTGTTCACAGTTGCCGCGAATGATGGCCACGCCCGCCAGTGCTCCGTCAAGGCTGTTTCTAAGGGTTACCCGCGAATGGGTGGCACACCTTGTCAGAAGTGGGAGGCACGACGATTCGAGTCCCCCACGGCTGAGCGGTGGTTCCGATAGGTCCACCCCCACTGATCACCGCCGGGCTGACACTCCAACTTCGCGCATATGCGCGACACACGTTCAGTGTTACAATGACGCTTCGCTCGGCCACGCTACTGAATGACAGGGGCATTGAATGCCATACCGGAGCATGAGTCTGGAGGAGTTCGCACGGCACGTCTGCATGGATGTGCGCGACGTGCGCCGATTGGCCGAACGCGGCAAGCTGCCCGGTAACAAGGTCGGTGGACAATGGCGCTTCAACCGGGCGAAGGTCACCGAGTGGCTCCAGCAGGAGATGCACAAGCTGGACGAACCGAGGCTCATCGCCCTGGAGGGCTCGATGGGCGGCTCAGTGGCAGAGCCCGTGGATGAGTCGGGCATGATCGTCACCGATCTCATCGGTCTTGACGGCATCGACATCGCCCTACCCGCTCGGACAAAAGCTTCCGTGCTCCGTGAGCTGGTCAGGTTGGCCGCTCGCACCGGGTTGCTCTATGACGCGGACGGTCTGCTGGAAGCGGTACAGCAACGGGAAGAACTCTTCTCGACGGCGCTGCCCAACGGTGTCGCCATCCCGCACCCGCGCCAGCCGATGCCGTACGTCTCGGCTGAACCACTCATCTGCGTTGCCTTCGTTCCCGGCGGCATCGGATTCGGCGCATCGTCAACGGAGCTGACGCGAGCCTTCTTTCTGATCTGCTGCCACGACGACCACTATCACCTGTGCGTGCTTGCCCGGCTGATGCGCATCCTCTCGGAGGACACGGTCGAGCAACTGCTTCAGACGACTACTCGAGAGCAGTTGCTCGAAGCGTTGATCGTCAGGGAGAAAGAAGTCGTCAGGCGGGCAAAAAAGTGAATGTTATCGGGGCCATGCGAATCCGGCGTCCGCTTTCGGGCATGAGCCCCGAAAAAGATGTGCAGACTGGTCCAAATCTTGACCTTTGGAGGGTCGGTCTGCTATAGTAATGTCGTGGGGCGTGAGGTTCCGTGAGCAATGTGAAATTGGGCACGGCGTCATGGGGCTGTAGCGTTTCGCCGGGCGTTTGGCGGGGATCAACCTGCCTGACGTCCGACGTTCTTGCGTGTGACGACGCGCAGGAAGGGCTAGACCGTTTGTCGAGGGTGACTCCCCCGACAATCGGACGATCCCGTTTTAGCAAAGGAGGTGATTAGTGGTCTACAACATAGGTTGGCTGCCGTAGGCAGCAGACGATGCTGCATACGGCAGCAAACGAACTCCGGCCCGTTCTACCTTACCGAGGTATGAGCGGGCCGGTTATTTGCGCGGCATCACCGTTTCCTGATCAGGCTCTCGTGCACCGGCGGCGTTGCGATTTTTCCTCTACACTCCGAGAGGTTGGAGTTGCGGTGTCTTGGCCCTCGACACGGCTCGGACGACATCGAGCAAATCTACTACCCGGAAATGCGAGCACTGGACTTGCGGGACGGCGAGCGGTCTGACGCCCAATTCGGCAGCCTTTTCGAAGAAGTGGAGATCCTCTCCGAACAGCGTACCGTCCGAGCGCTGAGAGAAGCAGAACCACGGTCGGTCCAAGCGTTCGAAAACCGATCGTTCAATCAAACAGCATCCCATCCCGCCGGCATCCACCTCGAATGGTTCATTCCCACAGTTCGCAAAGAAGTCGTAGGTGTTGCCGGGACCTCGCTTGGCAACCGACATGCAGATCGTCGATCGAAGCAGAAGGGGATATATGCCGCAAACGATCGGTCGATTGACTGCGAGCATCAGATCTAGACAGTTGTCGGGTGGGACAACGTCACTATCGATGAAGAACATGTGTGAATGCGGCGACTCGAGGAACAGATCGACGCCGAGGTTGCGGGCGTAATCGGCGGGAGAGGCCTGCACCGTTCTGAACTCGGCGCCGCCGGAGTGGTTGGTGCAGATACGGAAGGCTGCTTCGGTCGTCCGACTGTCGATATCGCGAGCCGTAGGGATACAGACAAAAATGCTCATCGTATTCTCCGTTCTTGTGGGTGTTTCTTCTGCCATTCCTTCGACCGTCCCGGAGCCGGACTTTGGGATTTCGGATTGCGGATTTGGGATTGGGGATTTGCGGTTAGTGGCTCGTACTTGGTCGGGAGGTTGTCGCCAGTCGCCACGCGAGTATCAAGAGTAAGGCCGAGCCGAGTTTGACACCGGCCAACAGGTAGGCCGTGACGGGCGTTCCGAAGATAGGGACCAGCAGGATTCCACAGAGCAGGGCTCCGAGACATGCGCCCGCGTGATCTGCGCAGTCGATCGCACCGGCCGACGCTCCCACCCGACCCGTCAACTCGACTTGCAACGAACCGGCCAGGGCGAAGGTCGCACCACCGAGCACCCCCGTTATCGCCACGAGCGCCGAGATGCACCACTCGACGAGTGCCATATTGCCGGCACCGGTCCGCAGCTCACCGAGCGCCGGCAACAGAAACGGGACGGCCAACGCCAGCAAACCCAGGAGCACGTCCGCCGCCACGAGCCTTGGCCAGAGATGACGCCGGCGCCGGTCCGCCTCATCCATGCGTCTATACCTTACCTGGCACCAACCCGAGCCAAGTACGAGTCCTCCCATAAACAGAGCGACAATCCAGCCGATTCGTTGATAAACGTAGCCGTAGAGATTCTGAAACGCGAACAGCCACAGGATGCTCAACGCCATGGTCACGAAGCCGGTTGTCTCGATGGCCAGTATGATGGTCCCCGTCGACAGCCACGCATATCGAGGCGGTGCATCCGAGTCGGTGTCGATGTCGGCATGGGACAGACGATCACGGTAACGAGCGCGTGCGTAACTCCACAGCAGCGTACCTCCGGCGATCAACAGAATGAACGCAACGACGTGCGCCCAGGTGACGGATCGCAAACGCTCGATCACACCCGCTCGCTCGGCACGGTACGCAGCGGTAGCCCTCTCCCACAACACGAGACGCTGCATGTAGATGCTGGGGTGGAGATCGGTGCTGATCTCCACATGCTGCGCCGCATCGAGCTGAGCAGCACGCTGCTCGAGCTTGTCGGCATCGAGCCAGTCGGTCGCCCCTTCGAACCACGCTGGATCGAACATGCCGGGCTCGACGCCCCGCGAGCTGTAACGCCGAGCGAGTTCCGTCGACGCCGTCGTCACGAGCCCCTTTTCCGTCGCGGCCAGAACGTGCGCCGGATGCCCCCAGCCGACGATCACATTCGGGAAGTGTGTTTGCAGTGTCGCTCGGATCGAGGCGAGGTACTCGGTCGACTCGGCTGAGAGGAAGCCGGGCATCGCCGTGGCAGTCAGGCAAAGGACCGATCGCGCCTTCATCGCACGTCGCAGCTCGCGGTAGAACTCTTCCGTGTAAAGGCGTGCTCGCATCGCCGATATCGGCTCGGGGAGTCTCGCAATGACAAGATCGAATCGGTCGGTGCGAGTCTTGACGAAGTAGCGCGGGTCGGCGTGGTGAACGGTGACGCGCGGGTCCTCGAGCGCCAGCCGGTCTGTGTCATCCAGAAACGGCTCGACCAACTGCATTTGCCCTGGATCCGTCTCGACGTAGTCGATGTGCTCGATCGGATGCCGCAGCATCTCCGACAGCAAGCCCTCGGCCCCGCCGCCGAGAAGGAGAACGAGCCTCGGCGCCGGATGCTGACACAGCCAAAAGTGGGCAAGCGGTGCGAACGTGTACGGGTCGGGGAAATCTACCGTCACCCGTCCATCACAATAAAGTGAAAATTGTCCCGCGCGCCGGCCGACCGCGAGGTTCTGATACTTCGACTCCGCTTCGGCGCAGAGATCGTATCCCGGAGCTACCGTTTGCCACCGGCGCTGGACGAGCCGCTCGTTCCACGTATCGCCGAAGACGACTGCCGCAGTCAAGGCGACGGCAGCAACCACGGCCAATCCGACGGCGGCGCCACGTTTCGGGGTGCCGACCGCAAGCCAGCATGCTGCGGCGGCGGCCATGATCGCGCTGCAGCTCAGGGCCGTTTCGATCGGGTTTAGGTGCTCCACGGCCCAGAACGTGAACAAAGCCCCACCGACGAGGCTCCCAGCCGACTCCAGGGCGTAGACGCTGCCGAGACTGAGGAGGAATCTCGAGCGATCGGACCCGCAATCGGGTCCCACCTCGGATTCAAACGATCCGGTGACGCAGCACGCCAACGGGAATGCGATACCGACAAGAGCGCTGGCCGGTGAAACGAAGAGCAGTGCCACACATGTCGTCGTCGGCAGTGGAAGCAGCTCCCCGGGTTCAACCCCAAGCCATCCTCGAGCGCCGCGGAAAACCCAGAGTTCAATACAGGCCGCCCCACTCAGTGCGAGCAGTACGACCACCAGCCCCAGGTCCGCACGTACAAGCCTGGTCAGGCGCCCACCAACCAGCGCACCCGCCGCCACCCCGAAGAGCCAGGCAAACAGCACGACCCCCCAGGCAAACTCGCTGCCGGACATGAGCACGAGTGCTTCACGCAGCAGGAGTGATTGCGTCACGATCGCCTGGACGCCCCACGCCAGAATTATGACGCCGAGCCCGACACATCGCCGGCGATCCCGTCGCGGCAGCACTGATGGTGGCTGAGACTCACTCATCTGAAGTTTCCGATTCAAGCGAGGACGGGGCCATGATACACTATCGGCCGTCAATCGGGAGACGACCTATGCCCGCTTCCTTAAACCGGGGCTATGCACGCCGCGTCAACGCCGTGGGGATCACCGAGAAGGTCCTGGGGCTGGCGATTCTCGTGCTGACAGCCGGAATCGTGGCAACGTTCATCGCGCAAACGATGACCACCACGGATTCCCCCGCTGAGGTGGATGTAGATACGCAAGCTGCCTCGGAGGGCACGCCAGGCACCATGACCGCCCACCCGCAGCCGGCCGAGGGTTCAGACGCCTCGGTTGTCGCCCCGGAGGTCTCAAAACCGACGACCGGGCAATCCGAGTACACCTTCCCCGATCCCGATCTGGATGGCTGGCAGGCACCGGGCCGCGTGCTTCACTACACGCCTGGAAACCTGCATAAGAAGATCAACGGCCGGGCCGAGATCTACTTGCACTATGGGGTCACCGGACTTACGTTCGGCACATACCGGCACCGTGTCGAGGCGGGTCATTACGTCGATGTCTATTGGTATCACATGGGCGAACCTGGGAACGCCCTCGCCGTCTACCGGGCCGAGTCGCCGCCGGATATGCCGCCGATCGCGATCGGGGACCGGGCGTACCGGGCAGGCAGTGCGGTTTTCCTCCAGAGTGGAGCGCACTACGTACAGGTCCTGCCGGGAAGTCTCGACGATGTTGACGCCGCTGCCGCCGAGCGAGTCGCAAGAAGGCTGGCCGAACAAATAGGACGCGGCAGTGAGCACCTTCGAGACAAGCCCCTAGTGGTCGGCCGCCCTTGAATCTGCGGGCTGGGCAGAACCGAGGCGGTCGCTCGACGCCGGGAACCGATCCAACCCGCATATTCGGGTTTGACGCAACCCCGGATGCGGAATGCGTATCGTAGCGAGCATCTCCGGCCGACGGTGCGACATGTGCAATCGATACCGTCGAGAGAGGAACAAGCCCCGTAGGGGCGAAAGGCATCAGCCCACGGCGTGAGCCGTGGGGATAAGGACGAGCAAGATGAAATGAGCCCCATCGGGGCGGAACTTGGGCCTGCGTTGGCCTGAGCGGACGGGATCCACTTTCCGGGAAACGAGCGAGACGAGATGCCGCACACGTGCGCTAAGCTGATCTATCACTGCATTTTCTCTACCAAGGGTCGGCGCGTGATGATTACGGACGTCGTTCGGGAGCGGCTCCATCGCTACATTGGGAGCATCTTAAGCGCGAGCCACGGTTCCCTCATGGCAATCGGCGGGACAGCGGATTATCTGCATATGCTCATTACCCTGCCGGCTTCGCTGTCGGTTGCCGACGCCATGCGCCTGGTAAAGGCGAATAGCTCGAAGTGGATCCGCGAGACTTTCGAGACACATTCGACGTTCGGGTGGCAAACCGGCTATGGTGCATTCACTGTAAGCGCGTCCGTCGTTGACGACGTAATCCGCTATATTGACAACCAAGAGCAGCATCATCGGAATCGGACGTTTGAAGAAGAGTTCGTCGAGTTCCTGGATCGTCATGAGTTGGAGTACGATGCGCGCTATTTGTGGGATTGAGAAAGTGCCGTCCCTATGGGACTGGATGTGTCGAGACCGAGCCCCGGTCCCACGGCTCACGCCGTGGGCTGGAGACTGCCGTCCCTTCAGGACTGCGCTGCGGGCATCGGTGGCAGAACGATGATCCTGAAGCGTAAGTGTGCGAAACCACAGCGTCAGTCGTGGGATAGAGTCGTCACGGGCGAGAAGAGCCCCGTATGGGCGAAAGGCATCAGCCACGGCGTGAGCCGTGAGGATAAGAGCGGGCTGCGTGGTATGAGCCCCACGGGGGCGACACGCGGATTTTCGTGGAGGTTGGATGCACAATGTGAGAGAGGGTGAAGAGGAGCAGCTTTCCGATTTTCATCCTTTATCCTTCACCCTTCATCCTTAACTTGTGGCTGTGCAGCCAGAGCGTCGGACCCTGACGTGAGCGAGACGTGAGTGAACAAGATTTGACACGTCGTGAGTTGTTGACACGCGGTGCCGGTGCCGTGGTTCTCACCGGCGCGGCCGTCGTGGGTGGCTTCTCTCTCCATGACTCCCGAGTCGGCTCGGAATTTCCACAGCCGTCCCCTCGCAAGTTCCGTCCCAGGAACTACTTCGCCGACGTCGAGTTTCCGCACGGCAATCCCCGCATCAGTGTCGCATTCGGAGGTGAGGATCGCATCGAGGGCATCGTCCGGGCAGCCGTCGCGGGGCTTGATCCCATGCATGGAATGGGACGATTCATCCGCCAGGGCGACAGTGTGCTCATCAAGCCCAACGTCGGATTCGACCGGCCGCCGCATCTGGGAGCCACAACCCACCCGGAAGTCCTGCGCTGGGTAATTCGCTTGTGCATGGAATCCGGAGCTTCACGGGTCACGATCGCGGATAACCCCATCGAATCCCCTGAGGCTTGTTTCCGAAGGTCCGGGATTCTCCGGGTCGCCGAGTCCGAAGGAGCACAGATACTGTGGCCCGACCGTAACGACATCGAGACTGTCACACTGCGCGACGGCGCACCCGACCGCCGCAAGGGCGAGATTCTGAGCCGATGGCCCGTGTTCCATCGGCCGTTGGCACAGGCTGACAAGGTCATCGGCGTGGCACCCGTCAAGGACCACAACCTGTGCGGCGCTTCGATGGGGCTCAAGAACTGGTATGGTCTGCTGGGCGGTCGGCGGAACCTGCTTCACCAGGCAATACATGAGGTCATCAGTGATCTCGGTCTGTTGATCAGCCCGACGCTGGTCATCGCCGACGGGACGCGCGTTATGATGACCAGCGGCCCGACAGGCGGACGAATAACCGACGTCAAGCCGGGCGGCCTACTTGGACGACCCGTGATCGTGGCTTCGGTCGATCCGGTCGCGTGCGATGCCTGGTGCTACAGCAATCTGATGGGGCGCGACCCGGCGTCGCTGTCCTACATCGACATGGCCCGAATGAAAATAGCAGCCGAGGCGACGACGGGGAGCCGGCGCTTCGGCGAAGGCGACTGGCAGGCGTACGAGCGGCAGGGCAAGATCGTCACGACCCAGGTGTGATCGACCATAGATGACCGATCCGAACAGTAACACGAAAGCGAACGACCCACACGACGGTATCGAGCGGTTCGGCGATTCGTGGTGGAACCTGACGCGAATCACGACGATCCGCGTCATCGTGCAGACCGTAATGTTTGCCCTGTTCGTCGCCTTCGTCCTGCTCACGACGTTCGCCAATCTCGATCGTTCTCCGAGCTTGCGCCTGTGGGTCGGCAAGATGCTGGAGATCGATCCCCTCGTGTCGATCGCCACTGCCATCACCACGCACACCGTGTACAAGGGTCTTCTGTGGTCGCTTGTCGTGCTGATCCCGACCCTGTTTCTCGGACGGTTCTTCTGCACGTGGATATGCCCGTACGGCAGCCTCCATCACTTCGCCGGCTGGGCGCTGGGGCGGTCCCTGCCGGAGCGACTGATCGACGTGAACCGGTACCGGCCCATCCAACGCGTCAAATATGGCATCCTGATTGCGATGCTCGTCGCTGCCCTGTTCGGCAGTCTTCAAATCGGCTTGCTCGATCCGATTTGCCTGATCTACAGGTCGTTCACCGGAGCCATGATCCCTGCGGCCAACATGGCGACCGGAGGCGTTCTCGGTGACGACCGGATGTATTTGGGCTCGTGGCTCATCGGCGTGATCCTGTTTGGCCTGGTTGCGATGAACATCGTCTATCCGAGGTTCTTCTGCCGTGTGCTGTGTCCACTGGGTGCCCTGCTGGGTGTCCTTGGCCGGTTCGCCTGGTGGCGCATCGCGCGAGATTCCGAAGTGTGCCGGGGCTGCAACCGTTGCAACCTGCACTGCGAAGGCGCCTGCGACCCGAGCGGTCAGCTCCGCCTGAGTGAATGCCTCGTCTGCTTCAACTGCATCGACGATTGCCCGGAGGGGGCGCTGCGATTCGCACCGATGCCTGGAAATGAGAACACGATAGCCGGGCCCGATCTGCCGCGTCGCCAGGCCATTTTCGCCGGAATCGTCGGCCTGATGTTCTTTCCCTTTGTACGTACGTCAGGCGCGAGCACACGCAACTTTTCCAGCAAGGTCATCCGCCCACCCGGCGCCAGGGAGGAGCTGGAGTTCCTGGAACGTTGCCTCAAGTGCGACCAGTGCATCCGCGTGTGTCCGACGAACGTGCTGCAGCCGGCTGCGCTCGAGGCCGGTATCGAGGGGCTCTGGACACCGATCCTGAACTTCCGCGTGGGGCATTGCCAGCTCAACTGCACGGCCTGTGGACAGGTCTGCCCGTCCGGAGCGATCCGACCCCTGTCAATCCCCGAGAAGCTCGGCCTCGATCCGTTCAGTGAGAGAGGCCCCGTCCGGTTGGGGACGGCCCATATCGATACGGGTCGGTGTCTTCCCCACAGCAAGAATCTCCCGTGCGTTGTGTGCGAAGAGGTCTGCCCGACCAGTCCGAAGGCGATCCATACGCAGAGAGAGCTTCGCCCGGTGCGGGACGGGCTGCATGGCGTGTCAGCAGCAAGTGCCAACACCGTGACGCTGCAAGCACGGACTGACAACGCTGGAGCCGCCGGTAAGCCGGTCGAATTCGATCTGGACCAGTGGCGCGGGGATGGAACAAGGGCGTACTACGTCTCTTGTCGACACGCCGACGGCATGATCGAAACACATCGGATCATCGGCAACGACGCGGCTACGTTGATCGTCGAGAACCGCTTCGCCCGCCGGCCCGAGGTGGGAATCGCTGCAACGATACAGATCGAACTGAGCGTCCCGCGGATTGACCCGAAGCTCTGCATCGGCTGTGGTTTGTGCGAGCGTCAGTGTCCCGTCGTGGGTGATCGAAGGGCGATCTATGTCACGGCCGACGGCGAAACCCGCTCGCAAGATTGCGCCGACCCCGACCGGAATCGCTCTGTGTATCTGCTCGAATCGACGTTCACCTGATCCGAATTCCATACCATCGAGAGTGAAACAAGCCCCCTGGGGGCGAAAGGCATCAGCCCACGGCGTGAGCCGTGGGGATGATGTTGCGCAAAGTGATACGAGCCCCGTGGGGGCGACACGCGGACTCTCGTGGAGGTCGAATACACAATGTGTACGAGGATGGAGTGCCGTCCCTACGGGACTGGATGTGTCGAGACCGAACTCTGGTCCCACGGCTTACGCCGTGGGCTACGGACTGTCGTCCCTTCGGGACCGGGCTGCGTGCCACTGCTCCGTGAGCAGTGCTTCTCGCTTCGCCGTCATCATTCTACCCGCATTGCTGACACAGCAGTGGCACACAACCCACGGCCGACACGGGGGTCGGCCGCTGCGTGGCACCAATGCGCCACCCACAAGGAGCGACGCTACGTTTTTCAACGGGCTGCTAGACGTCTCCCACAAACACCGCCTGCACGACATCCGTGAGGGCCTTGCCCATATGACGGTGTTCCCTGCCCGACGGAATGAAGATCCCGTCTCCCGGTTTGAAAACGGACACGCCGTCGTCGAACCGGATCTCGAACTCCCCATCGAGCAGGTAGCCGATATGCCCCTTTTCGCACCAGTGAGGCTCCATGTCCTTGGTGTACTCGACCATACGCAGTTGCCTGCCATCGTGCCTGACGGCTCGAAAGCGAAGGCCGTCCATCGGCGCTTCCCACGAAATCGACTCGAAGTCCACTCTGTATTGCATCATGCTATGCATCTCCCTTCGTCACAACGGTGCCCGCCCTGCCGGACTTCATGGTGAAACCGACGGCAGCACCTGTGCATCATCGATAACACATCCTTACCCGTCAATTGGCGAACACGACATCACACAACTCGCGGTTCCACCTCCACTTCCGGAACCGAGTACGTCCTCCGAATGCGGCGTTGCAGACTATCGCGATGGCACTCTTGTTGCTCGAACGCTACTGTTCGCAAGGCGATCCGGTCGCGCAATAGTATCAATTGTCACTATGACACCCTGGACACCCGATGTGAGCGCCGGTACGGATCCCATCTATCTCGCGATTGCCAAGGCCGTTGTGGCGGATATCGTCAACGGCCGCCTCAGTCCCGGGGATCGCCTGCCACCATATCGGAAGCTGGCACGCGAGCTGAATGTCTCGATCAGAACCGTCACACGCGGCTACGTGGAAGCCATGCGGCGAGGCGTCGGGGTTACGCCCTCCATCGCGTTTGTAGTGACCGATTGCGAAACGCCGCGTGCAGTACGCATCTGCCTTGGTGCGACCAAGAATCGGGATCAACTGCGTACCAGTCTGAACCTGAAAGCCGAGCTCATGCATCGCGGACGACGGTGTTCTTCTGCTCTGGTATAATCTGATTCGGGTTTTGTCGAGTTGATTCGTCAGCCCTCGGCTATTTGGCTGTCGGGCGTGGCAGAGCCTTGCCCGTCCGGGTATCCCTAGCCTACTGAGGTCTAGCTTCTTGCAGACCACGGCTGTGCTGTCCTTGGGCACGCACCCTGAGCTCGGTGCTGAAAGAGCATTAGTCTGGCAACTTACCCCGCCGCCCGATCCGTTCAGGCGGCGGATTCCTCCAAACTGAAAGGAAGTGCACCACCAGTGTCCACCGATATTCGCTCATTCACGACCGACGACATCGACTTCGCCCTCGCTCAGACGGCACGGGAATGCTGGGATAATACGGCGCATACGTTCCGAATATGTCTCGCACACGATCCGGATGGGTGCTTCATTGCGGAGGTCAACGGTCGGCGAGCCGGGATGATCACGACGATGCGTTACGCACGGTCGGCCTGGCTGGGCAATCTGATCGTGCATCCCGATTATCGCCGCCGTGGTCTCGGGGAACGCTTGATGGTTCACGCCATGACCTTGCTCGATGGTCATGGCGTGCGCACCCTGCGGCTGGAGGCGGATCCTATGGGCGTCGAAGTTTACCGCCGCCTGGGCTTTGTCGATCAGTTCGACTCGCCTCGCTACCGGCGTGAGCCGTCCCACGCAGCACAACGGAACGGGGTGGCGCCGCTTGACGAAACTCACCTCGAAGCAGTAACGGCGTTCGACCGGGAAGCCCTCGACACGATCATCTCTTTCGATCGAGTCTGCTTCGGTGACGATCGCGGGAGGTTGTTCAGGATGCTGCGGGAAAACGCCCGGGGGGCGTACTGTGTTCGTGAGAACACCCGAGTCCTGGGTTTCGCAATAGCCCTTCCTTCCCTCGGTGGGGTCCGGCTCGGCCCCTGGTGCGCCGAAACGCCGGCGGTGGCCAAGGAGCTGTTGAACGCATTCCTAGCTGACTTTACCAACAGCACCGTTGTCGTCGGCGTGCCGGGCGTCAACCCGTCGTCAGTGAGTTTGCTCGAATCACATGGCTTCTCACGCGCGCCTTCGAGTCTGCGTATGATCCGAGGCGATAATGAGGGTGCGGGCGACCCGGATAGACTCTTCGCCATCGCCAACGGTGCCATGGGATGAGGCCGACTCATAAATCATGACAAGACCGTGTCACACACTGCTCGACTACCGGCGGCGCATGAGAAAGGCGGTGGAAAATCCGATTCGATTCACCACCGCCTGTACTCATGCTTATGTGCTTCGAACCGCCGCCAAGGGCGGGTCGATCGCGCAGGCCGCTCTGAT
>JAUXGE010000357.1 GCA_030622435.1 Planctomycetota bacterium | reverse complement strand
GCCGTCTGGCTGATCGGCGTCGGTTCGCCGTCGCGCGCGCGGCGATGGCTTCACGGACTCACATTGATCTGGGTGCTGTGCGGGCTTCTGTCGTCCGTATGGTTTACCTATATCATGTTCACGCAAATCGATGAATGGTGCCCGTGGTGCCTGGTGACTCACGTTATGAACCTCTTCGTAGTGATCGGAGTCATCCTGCTTTGGCCTGGAAAACCCCGCAAGACCGCCGCAACCGGAACTTCGCCGACGAAAGACGAATGGGGCGATTCGGGCTCCGGTTCACCGGTTTGCCGCACAGTCGCCGCGCATCCTTCCTGGGCTCGTGTGTGCGGGACCATTGGGGCCATGTTGATCGTAGCGTACGGGAACTTCGGGCAAAGCGGTCTGCTCGCAGCGCGCAGGGCGAATGCGACATTACAGCGGTGCCTGTCGGCCGTGACGCGGTTTCAGGGTGATGTGCCGCGCCTTGTAAACAACTGGAAAACCGGCAAGGAATGGCCCATCACCGTGCGATCGGATGACCCGATCCGGCCAGGCACGACCCCGGGTCTGCCCGCGATCGAGGTCATCGTGTTCAGTGACTTCGAGTGCCCGTCGTGCAACCGATTCGCCCTGTTCTTCGATGAGCAGGTGCGACCGTTGTTCGCAGGCCGTGTAGACACGATTTTCAAACACTACCCCATGGAGCGGACCTGCAACGCGCACGTCTCACGTACTCTGCATCCGAATGCGTGTACTACGGCCCGGATCACGGAGGCTGCCCGTCTCCAAGGAGCCAGCGGCGCATTCTGGCGTGCTCACGACTTGCTTTTTTCCCACAGTCGAGGGAGTGACGGAGGCGAACCACTCACCCCTGCAACCGTTGCGTCGATATTGGGGCTGGATCCGGATCGGTTCGTGCAGGACATGGAATCGGACATAGTCACAAGGCGGATCGAAGAGGATACGGCACTCGGAAGGGTTTGCGCAGTCCGTGGCACACCGGCCGTTTTTGTAAAACGGAAGCGCGTCGATCCGTTGGCTGCCTCGCAGCTCGCGTTCTGGGATCGTATGGCCGATCTGTTCTGGAAGGAGATCGGCGAGGTGAGACCGCCGTCATCCCAGGTCAGGGCGGGCGTCGTTACTCGAGGTAGCCCAGGTCCGCCAGACGCTCCGTAACCTGTTGAAGCTCATCCTCCGAGTAGACATCATCGGACTCGGGCGTACGGTCAACTCCCGGAGTCGTATCGGGAAGCTGCGAGGCCTCGAACTCCACAACGGGCGGTGTCTGGAAGATATCGGTAATAACGTGCCCGTCCATGTCGTCAGGGATGCGCAAACCCAGCATGGCCAGAATCGTCGGCGCACAGTCGGCGATGTGCGTTCGAAGACTACGGCTTCCGTCCTCGACCGGCGGACTTCGACGGACGCCCGGTCCCGTGGCTACGAAGATTCCGTCGGGACGATGTGTACCCTCGATACGGCGATCCGGAAGCCATTGCACGGGATGACGGCCACGAATCTTGCGTACCACAGCAAGCGATTCGTGCGGCGTCAGAAGTAAATCCGGCAACCAGGGCTGGTCCTCACGGGAGCATCCGTACAACTCTTCGGGTTTGTGCACCTCGGCAAACAGCGGCACAGTCCGGCCGCGAGGGTCGTTCACGCGACATTCGGAACCGAGCAAGCGGCCTTTCAATTCGTCACGCAGCGCTTCGTATTCCGCCGGCTTCACGATGCCGGTGGGCTGCCGCCCCTCGAGATTGATGTATAGGAAGCCGGCCATTCCGGCGTGCATGACGCAGGCACGGGTCTTCGAGAAATCAACGGCAAGATCCTGCGCGATATCACCCACTCGCTGGAACTTGTGGGTGCGGCCGCGCAGCCGGTCCCAGTGGCGTCGTCCCCGGACCGCCTTTTGAGCACCGCCACCCCGCATTGCAAGATACCCCCATTGTTGGAGAAGCAGGTTGGGTTGTACTTTGCCTTCGAGGCTGCCGTGCCCATGGTCTGAGACCATCACCACGGCCGCATCGTTGGCCTGGGCGTAGTCGAGCAGAGTACCGATCGCCTTGTCAGCCTCCGCAAAACCTTCTTTAGCCAGTTCACATCGGGTTGGATGTCGATGCGACCAACGCGGATCGAGGTAACGCCATGCCTTGTGCTGAAGGTTGTCCACCAGCTTGAACACGACCATCAGCGCATCCCAGCCGAGCTTGTCGCCGAGCCACTTCGTCATGGCCGCGCCCTGGTGAAAGCTGCGGGACATGTAGGCCACGTTGTCGCGGAAAAGCGCATCTCCGCCGAACATCCGCCGCTGCCATTTCGTCCGCAACGTGGGGTCGGGCCAGCGAGCGAGGATTTCGTCTTTCAGATCGGGTGGATGAACGAAGTCGGAATGCGGGCCGGGGGTCTCGAATCCACTGACCATGAAGCCGTTGACGGGGATGGGTGGATACGTCATCGGGACGTTCACGCTCCCGACCCTCAAACCGGCGTCGCCGAGAATCTGCCAGAGGTTCCGGACATGATCGAGGCATCGCGTGCTGTTGAGGTAGAGCTTGTTCGTGTGAACGTCGTACCGCTCGAAGTCGATGATTCCATGGGAGCCCGGTAGCTTTCCGGTCAGGAAGGTGGTCCAGGCCGCCGGGGTGATTGGCGGTATCGTGGAACGGAGAATCGCGGAAGTCCCCGCCGCGATCGCAGCTTCGAGCCGCGGCATCCTCCCTTCGGCCATCAGCGGATCGAGCACGTCGAACGTCGCCCCGTCGAGCCCGATAATCAGCACGCGCCGGGCAGACCCGACGAACGATCGGCTCGTGCAATCCGCGTCTTCATCAAACGGGCTGGGATGCGGACCGTCGCTCATGATATTCCTAGTTCGCCCGCAGGCACTGCGCGACACAGGATGCACACACAGGCGATTGGATGGAGTCTAACGAGGCCATGCATCACCGGCAACACAACGCAGAGCTGCCCATCCAAACCACTTGACCTCGCTGCCAAACGAGCAATAATTCGTACGGTGGGATTTCACTTGCCGCGGCGAATGGGGCGGCTCCGTGCACATAGCACTTTGCCGAGCCATCCCTGGCTGTCGATTCTGCCGCAACTGGTGGATGCGCATGGGTGTTTTCTATACAGGATGTACGATTGTCAATCCGCTGGCTCGAACCCGATCGGCCAGGGTTCCGAAGCTACTGATCGACACGGGGAGCGAATACACCTGGGTGCCGGCGCCCACGCTCGAGAAGCTGGGAATCAAGACGGAGAAGAAGGATGTAACGTTCATTATGGCGAATGGCCAACAAGTCACGCGAAACGTCGGCTTCGCGATCATCCGCCTGGGCAAGTCCTTCACGATCGACGAGGTCGTTTTTGCGGAACGAGGCGATCTGGTCCTGCTTGGGGCCAGGACGCTCGAGGGACTGAACCTGAAGGTCGACTTGAGCAGCAAGAAACTCGTTGCCTCGGGTCCGCTGCCCGCAGCGTAGCAGTCCCACAGTGCGTGGCTGACGGTGCCCGTAGAGGCCATCGCTCACACGAGGGAAGGACCCCCGACATGAAGATCATTCGTCGTCCAACCGTTTATCTCGTCGGCCGGCAGGTTCTCGATCGCAACGAGATCACGCGGTTTTTGAACGATCACGGGATCGAGCAATGGAGCACGGATACGGACACGCCGGCCGAGGTCTTGCCCGAGCTGGCTGGACGGCTGTGCTACATGAGCTTCGCCAAACCGCGCCCCGGGGGAAACGAGGCCTACCTGGGGCACATCAAGGAGGTCGGCCACGGAAGCGTGCTCGAACACACCGCGTGGAACTTCGTCATCACCGGCGTTTCCCGCTCGTTCACGCATGAGTTGGTCCGGCATCGCGCTGGGTTCGGCTACTCGCAACTGTCGCAGCGATACGTCGACGAGTCTACGGCGGAGTTCATCGAGCCGGCCTGCATCGCCGAGGATCCCGAGCTTCACGAGGTCTGGATGGCTGCCGTCGGACAATCGCAGGAGGCCTATATCAAGCTCATTGACGGCCTACAGGACAAGTTCGCGGCGCTCGAGGACAAAACGCTACGGCGTAAGATGGCGCGGCAGGCCGCCCGATCCGTCCTACCCAACGCCACGGAGACAAAGATCTTCGTGACTGCCAACGCCCGAGCCCTGAGGCATTTCATCGAGCTTCGGTGCAGCGAGCACGCCGAGATCGAGATTCGCGAGGTGGCCGCCCAAATGCTGGAGATCCTGCGCCGCGAGGCTCCGAGCATTTTTGGAGATTACGAGTACGTCGATCTGCCCGATGGCACCCGGGCCGTCCGCACACAACATCCCAAGGTTTAGAGCAAGCTCTATTTTTCTGTAGCGGTGGGGACTCGCTTTTGACCTTCGCATAAGCAAACTCCGGTGCCACACTAGATCCGAGAATGCTCTTGTCGAACTACCTGGCTGTGAAACACCATCGGGCGTCCGAGGATGGGTTCCCCGCCCAACCTGTGGCGTGAGGGCACCCGCATACTGCGCGCGACAGGATGGGGTGGGCGCATACAGTCACACTTTCACATGGGTTCGTTTGGTATATTCATTTTTCATCTGGGCCGGTCCTTTGCTGTCTGAAGCGGGCTTTGAGGCCTTTGCCGCAGTCGGCGGTTGGAGACGACTTTGGTCATAGCGGTAGCTCCTGTGTCATGAGGGGGGCGGCGCGGCGCGCAACGGCCCTCTGTAGTAATAACTTCACGGGCGCTCGCTCT
>JAUXGE010000220.1 GCA_030622435.1 Planctomycetota bacterium | reverse complement strand
TTGTACAACTCCTTGGCTCACAGAACGACATGGCTACGATCCGACTTGAGATCACGAGTCGCCTCCTGTTCCTTCGTGCCAGACGGGTGGCGCGCCTCCTCTGGAGGTGAGGGATGCGATGATCGTGGGCATGAGCCTGAGCGTATGTCATCGTCTCCCCCATGTCCAAAGGACATGGGCCACCGTCCAGATACCATACTATAGCCCATTGAACCGGCCGGAGCGGGAGAAATCACTGAATAAAGAGCCCCAGTGCGTTACCTGCGAAGGGAAGGCGGGATGACAAACATCTATGGAGGGTTGGCGTCGGGGCCGTGACGCTCTCGGCGGGCGCGGCTGACGGCGGCATAGGCTGAGGTCCGGTGGAAACTGCAGGCTGAAGGCCTGCCAGAAAGTAGACGGTGGCAAGTCCCGGCGCGCCGGGACGTCGCCACCGGATCAGGTCTACGTTGAATACCGCGACCCTGAAGGGGTCGTCTATTCTCTGCGGTGTGTGCGACGAGACGTCTGTGCGACCCCCTCGGGGTCGAAAAGATTGTTGCGTCCCGCAAACCGTGGGCGGCGCTACGCTTGCCCACGGCTACTCTCGTTCAGCCTTTCAGGCTGAGAGCAGAAGACGACAGCATCAATTGTCTGAGAGCGTTCGCTGGAAGCCGGCGAAGTCTTTGAGGTCGATGTCGCCTGTAACGCTGGCGTCGAAGTCGAAGGCTTCACAGCCGACGTTCCTTCGTGGAGAGTGTCACATGGACATAGACTACGGACGGCGATTGAGGCTTAGCATGTCTTCTCGTTGGCGTAACCCCGTTGGGGTAGTTCTCTCGTTGGGCCATGATCCCAGGGTAGCCGGTTCGCGGCAACCCTGGGCTGTGGGGCGAAACGCCTTCGGCGTATGCGGCTGAACCCTGAACCCCGGGCTCACGCCCGGGGCCAATTTCCATCGTCCCTACGGGACTGTCGAAGTCATCGCCTTGACGATGTGGGGCAGTGCCCAACTTGCACAGGTGACCGCTCCATTACCAGGCTATCGGAATACCTCCGTCGCCTTTGACGAGAGGTACTTTTCCGGTCCCCAGATGGGGTACAGAGGCCAAAAGTGCCCCCAGAATGCCTGTCGCGGTTTGATTGTGATAGCTTGCAGGTTGAGCTGTCTTATTCGTTCGGGTTAACGACGGTTCAAATCGTGGATCAAGGATCCATCCTATGCACTGCTGTGCCAGCAGTGTGGTAGCCGGCAACCGCTCCCTCACGGTCGCGGTTCGGATTATGGTTGTGTGCCACTGTTGTGGCAGCAGTGTATATGCGATTGCGCAATGTGACTGGAGGAATTCTCACAGAGCAGTGCCTAAGGGGTCACGGTACAGAACAAGAGCACTGCTCACAGAGCAGTGGCACACGGGTACGAAGTAGGTGGGCCAGCCGGCCCCCCCCGTCCCCCTCGGCGAGGCGAAGGGGGAGAGGGGGTTCGGTTTACGATCATGGAGTACGCCGAAGACCGGGTCAGTCAGCGTCGTCCACGTCGGTCTCGTGGAGCCTCGCTAGGATGGCTTCCAGCTTGTCCAGCATAGTCTGAAGCTTCGAGAGCTCTGCCGGTCCGGATGCTTCGGCCAATCTCGTCTCGACCAACTCGATCTGATTCTCCAGCTCGTGGAATTTCTTGCGATCGGCCCGCGGACAGCACTTGCGTGCTTCCCCCGTGGCCGGACCACCCTGATTGAACATGCGGGCGCTGAGTCCATGCGGCGACCCTTCAACAACCCAAGTCAGGAGAGGGCATCGGGGATTCGATCCGGGACGACGGCGCGCGTGCACTCTGGGCGTCGCTTTCTCACGGTATGGGTCTCCTGTCGCGCAACACCACGTCGGGAAGGTCGTTCACGTGAAGGATGCCAAGCTCAAGTCCGACACGCTTGAGGACTTTCGTTTGTACACGCCCCAATTTCGTTGATGCGTTCCGATCGTGCGTCAGGATCGCCTCCCGCACACGGGCCGGTTCGACGCCCAGCGTCACGGCCCTGCGCAGCGCCCACGATCTACAATCCCGATATCCGCAGTGGTCCGTACTTTCTATATAGTCCAACAGCTTCTGCGGCGGGTGTTGAACCTCGATCCGCCAGATGTAGTTAAGCATCCGGGGGGCACGTTCAGCTTTGCTCGGATCGCTCATCATAGCAGCCTGCAGCGCCCGCAGATCAGGGAGAATACTCTCATCACCAAGGTGCGTCAGAGCCTCCGCAGCCCCAGAACGCAGCTTGCCCGATGACGCACCTGACCGCACCCGCTCACGCAACTTCTCTCGTCCATGATCTCCGAGCTGTTCCACAAGAATCTCGGGCTTAACAAATGTGCCCGTTTTATCACAAATCACCTCAATAAAAGCATCATCCCTGAACGCTTCCGGAACCTTGCAGCGAGCAAGAAGACGGGCTGCTTCACTTTTTAGACGGCCATCTCGTGTACCGAAGGACCACGACAAGAGGCAAGTCTCCTTCGCCAACGTTGCGATCAGGGTATGGTCCTGCAAGTCATCAAGGAGGTTCTCAGCCCCTTTCATGATGAAGCTGGTGAGCAAGGATCTGTTGTCGATCAGTATGGTCTTGCGATCAGTGAAATTCGTGTCGGCTTCGGCCTGGGCGAGTTCTGTCGAGGTATCCCTCACCCAGGCAAGGACAGTCTCAGCGCTGGCAGCATCAGCAACCTGAGTCGCCACAAGAGCCGCGTGCGTGCGCGAGTCCAGTCCCTGGACCTTATTCTCGGCAATTCGAACCAGCCGGCTTACCACCAACTGATCGCCCTTTGAAGCCAACGTTCGCACGGCTTCCGCGTGAGTGAGAACGTCCCGGTGCGCCGCAGTCTGGCCAAGTCTCTCCCAACTATCTAGCGCCTCTCTGGCACTGGAGAAACCCGGCGGCTGGGCCGTTGCGACAGCAACAAGGCCGATCGACAAGAAAGGCGATAATAAGCTACTCATCTTTGATCCCATCATTTTCATCGCTAGTCGTATGGACAATAGACCGTACTCAGTTCATCTTGGGTGGAGAAGGTCAAATGGACATAGACTGCGGACAGCGATTGAGGCATAGGATGTCGTTACCATGGCGCAACCCCGTTGGGGTTGTTCTCTCGTCTGATCATGATCCCAGGGTAGCCGCTTCGCGGCAACCCTGGGCTGGAGGCCGAAACGCCTTCGGCGTATTCCCCCGCGGCACCGTATTCCTGTACGGCGATGCACTCCCGCGCGGCGGCGTATTCCCACGCGGCGCCCTATTCCTGCACGCCGGTGTATTCCCGCGCGGCGCCGAGTGGCACACGGTCGTATAGGCGAGTTGCGTGCGGTCGTATAGACGCGTCGCACACGGCCAGATGGCCGAGTCGCGTCCGGTCGAATAGACGCGTTGCGCACGGTCATATAGTCGGCAATGCTTGGATATTTGATCCTGTGCCAAAACTTGTCTGTACCCCTCCTGCCGGCCCCAATGCCCAAGGTTGAATCCGTTCGCGTGAGCCGCTATAGAATAGGGGAAGATGACAACAATACTCGGTATCGAGACATCCTGCGATGAAACGGCGGCTGCGGTCGTCGTCGACGGGGTCGATGTGCGCAGCAACATCATAGCGTCGCAGATCGATCTGCACCGCAAGTTCGGCGGCGTGGTCCCCGAAATCGCATCACGCGCGCACATCGAGCAGATTGACGCCGTCATCGAAGAAGCGCTGGAGACCGCCGCGTGCTCGCAGGCGGATATCGACGCCATCGCGGTGACAAACCGGCCCGGACTCGTCGGAGCTTTGCTCATCGGCGTAACCGCGGCAAAGACGCTGAGCTGGGCGTGGGGAAAGCCGCTCGTGGGCATCAACCACATCGAGGCGCACGCATGCAGCCCGTCCATTGGGCTCGACGAGCCGCCGTGGCCTGCAATAGGCCTGATTGCGTCAGGCGGCCATACGTCTCTGTTCCGGATAAACGGCCCGACTTCCATCCGGGTGCTGGGTGCGACGACGGACGACGCCGCCGGCGAGGCTTTTGACAAGGTGGCGGCGATCCTTGGCCTGAGCTATCCGGGCGGGCCTCAGATCGAACGACTCGCGCGACAGGGCAATGCGAAGGCGGTCGAGTTCCCGCGCACAATGCTCGGTCCGGGTTCACTCGATTTTTCGTTCTCCGGGATCAAGACGGCCGTTTTGTACCACGTTCATGGGCACGGCCAGACCAGCGGCGGGCTCGAGAAGTTCAGCCGGCAGGAGATAGCGGACATCGCGGCGAGCTTTCAACAGGCCGTGATCGATGTTCTCGTCCGAAAGACGATGCTGGCCGTGGGGCAAACCGGTCTGGGTACGGTCGTACTCGGTGGGGGGGTGGCGTCCAACCGGGCTTTGCGCGAAGAACTGGCATCCACGTGCGACCGGCGCGATCTGCAATTCCGTGCGGCCGATAGCCTCTACTGCACGGACAACGCAGCGATGATCGCGGCTTTGGGCTATCACAAGCTCATGAGCGGTGATCTTTCCGGTCTGGATCTCGACGCCCATGCTACCGGTACGCTTCCGGTCACATGACGCCGTCCATCGAATGATGCGCCGGGTGCCCCATTCATTCCGGCGCCTATAAAGGTCGGACAGTCGTCTCGTCGCGTCGCCGGAATGGGTGGGGGAAGGACTCGAAGAAAGAAGGCACGCATTGTCAGTACATTGAAAAAGTGCACCAACCTTACTGTGGCAATGGTTTTCAATCGATGCAAGCACGGTTAACACCCAGTATCACCCTTCTTCAACACGCTGCTACTCAAGATCGGTCCCCCACCCTTACGCCCCGAACGTCGGAGAGTGTTTCAAATGCACAGAGGGCGTAAGGATGGGGCACACGGCTGACATGTCGGCAGGATTCCCGTCTCCTGCGGCTGACGCCATGGGCCACCCAGCCGGGCGTGTGTGCCACTGGTGTGTCAGCAGTGCGGATGCAGTGACGTGACGGAGCGAGGCACCGCTCGAGAGCACAGGCACACGTGATGGGTGGCACAACTCATCAGGGGTGGGAGGAATGCCACGATTCGCGTCCCCCACGGTTGAAACCATGGGCCACCCGACCTATCTCATTGCCGGATGACCGACGGGGACAACGCGCCTTGGATTCCTGGAGAGGAGGCCAACCCGGATGACAGCCCTTACCATGGTGACCAGGAGGAATGCCGCGCACATCATCAGTAGCGCCCTGACCGGCGTAGCATACCGGACCTGTGCACCTGCGAGAAAGGCCGATACGCCGATCTGGAAACCGATGGTCGTCGCAACCACCAACCACTCCTGACGAGCACGAGTTAGGAGCGTAAGCGCACAGGCCACGATGCAAACCAACATCATCTCCTCATAGGCCGAATCGCCCACTCCGACAAGCGGAGCCCCTTGGTCGATATGGTTGTGGAACCAGAGGGCGAGGGAGCTGGAGTGAGCGCTGAGCATGCGCGGTTCCGTCGTCAACGGTACGTAATGGCGGTAGGGCCGCAGCTCGTGCTCCCAGGAACCGGGTCCGAAGCCGTAGGTGCCGATGTCGAAGAGGACGGCCCCGGCGGTGCGTTTCCCATCACCGCTGACGGTGCCGCCGGGTTGAAAGCGATAGACAGGGTCGGGCGACATTACCATCCACCCAGCGTACTTGACGGCACCGACAGCGGCGGGCCAGAAATTGTCATTCAGGACATCGCGGCCCGCCCGACCCATCATCATACTCGACTCGGCGAAGGGTGCGTTACGGACCAACTCATACGCCTTGATGATCGTCCCGCGGTCGCGGAAGTCGGCGTCGGCCGGCAGGTGCCCCTGGCGTACGGCCTCATCGACGACCTGACGAATCTCAGCCAGGGCGGCACTGTCGGTCGAGTCGAGCCCCTGGTTGGTAACAAGCCCCAGGTACAGGACATAGTCGAGACACCGATTCACAGGTGAACTCGGGTGGGCGAGCCTGTTGCTGACGGTCCAGGAGGTCGTGAGTGCCATGGCGGGCACGACGGCCAAAACCAAACCAACCGCAAGACGACCTACCAGTCTAAACACCGGCGCCACCCGGCCAGAGCCGTCGCAATCCTGCCTCACGGCTTCCTGCCATCGATCACGATCTTGTTCGTCGGCGGATTGATTCGGTTGCCCCCCTGACCGACTGGGGCGTTTCTCCCGCCACATGCGGAGCAGGATCGCGAGTATGCAGACTCCTATCAGATGCTGGCCGATCGGTTTGATCAGGCAGGCGATGCCCGTCATGAAAGAGGCCAGCACAAGAAGCCGCCATGAACCCGACCTCGTGTAACGCACCAGAAAATACACGCAAGCGATCAACGCCAGGGTGAACGGCACCTCGGCCAGTGGCATGTTCGCATAGGAGATGAGCTGAAGACTTCCCGTACACATAAGACCGGCGAGAAACGCCACTGTCCGGCGACCGGTGATGTGCCAGGCTATCAACACCGTCAGCATAGCAACCGCGACAACCATGCCGTGCTGGACAACCTGGATCACGATCGGGCTGTTCTGGCCGAACAGGGTGAAGATCCCCGCCAGCATCAGGGGGTACACGGGTGGCCGTATGAGGAATAGCTCGTTGCCGAAGTCCATCCGGTCTGCGATTCCGCCGGCGAGCTGTATATAGTCCACGGAATCCGGATAGACCCAAAGAGGCGAGGCGAGGATCGAGGCCGTGTTGATGAGAAGGGCAAGGACCGCCACCGCAATCAACACGACCGAAATCGAGGCACGGTCGGCGCAGGATTCGACCGAAGGCATGCCCGTCCGTTGTTCCATTTGAATGTTCCTGCGCCCGGGGTCAGGTGAGTAGCCCATGGGCGGGGTGGCCCATGGCTTGAGCCTTGGGGGACGCGAATCGTCGTATCCCCCATCTTTGGGAAGAGGCCCCCAACCGCGGGCGACCCCTGGTATCAGCCTTGGCGCACCGTTCGCGCCGTCCAGGTGAAAGAGTTATCGGTCAAACCTGAGCGGTCATCCACGTACATCCCGGGCGCACTATTCAACTGGTCGGAGCGATTTGGACCGAGGCTTCGATGTTAACGCAGTGCGCCGATGCGCTCGCGAATGTCGTCGACGATTCTCAGCGTTGTGGCTCGGAGTTCCGCCTTCTTTTGGATGAGCGTGTCACGCGATTCTCCGAACGAGTTTCCCCCGAATAGCTGCACGTGGAAACGCAGGGCGTTCGACGTGCCCGATGGTCGGATCGTCAGGTGTGAACACCGCTCGTCGTCGAAGAAGAAGCGGAATCCCTCGTCGGGGAATCCGTCCCAGTTGACCGCGTCGTATTTTCCGGTCCGGTAGGCCAGTGCCCCCCTTACGGGCAGTCCACCGAGGGTGAGCGGCTGGTTCTGGCAGGAGGTCAGCAATTCCTCGGCTTTGTCGAGGATCCCGCGTTTCTTCGTGTAACCTGCGAGGCCTTCATACTCACCGTCGAGCGGGTCGGGCTCATAATGCGTCACGAACAGACCGATTTCGGGATCGAGGTAGATCTTCTCGTCGATCAGGTCGAGGATGTTCGTGCCGTGCTCTTTGGCATAAGCGGCCAGTTCGGCCACCAGAACCGCGGCAAATGCTCCGTCCTTGTCTCGTACATGCCCTCCGTCGCCGAGCGATCGGTCGTCAACCGGCACGTTGCCGAGGATTGAGAAGCCGTTGCTCTGCTCGAGCGCCCCCATGTTTATGCAGCGACGCGGATCGTCCATGCCCTCCCAGGAATGGAACGTGCGATTGCACACGCGATTGCTTGGGTCGAGCCGGCCCTCTTCATATGGTGGGAGTTTCCCATCCTTCGTGAGACCGTCCGTATCCTTCCCGCGGTGCAGATCCCAGACGGCGCGCGTTCCCGCCGCAAGCTGCGCGAACCCGACCCACGTCTTCAGAACACCGAGGCCGAACTTGCGAGCGATGCGAGGAAGCAGGTCGGTCGTCGTGTGGGACAGAGTGATGAACTTGTTCTCGGCGTCCCTGACGGCGCCGAACGTTTCGATTTCGTAGGTCAGGCGATACCAGAGGATCAGGGACCAGACGTCGTCGGCCGAGAGC
>JAUXGE010000145.1 GCA_030622435.1 Planctomycetota bacterium | reverse complement strand
AGCACTCAATCGAACAATGTACTTCTTCTGCATCGGGAAACCTCCTTGTCTTCCGAAACGTCAAGAACAAGAAGGCAGGATAACCCGAATGCTTAGCTGTGACAAAGCACTAGTCTGTCCTGTCTCGATAACCCTGCCCCGTGCTTGCCGTTCTTGGGCTCTCTGCTTGTACCAGAACCCGAAACGTGCTGAGTAACCGGAGTAACCGGGGGTAACCGTGGACAGGCACCTATATGTCACACACGTGGCACTGCGAAGGCACGGGATCTACGCGGCCGGGGCGATATCTTCACCGTCTCTCACGCCCAAGTCGGGAATCTCGCTGATCCTTGTGACACGATGCAAACGCGGAATTCATTGATGGGTACATCAACTGTGCAGCAAACAGCGCGCTTCCGGATGCCGTGAGTGAATCGGACTTCAAGCTGATCGTGGGTGCGATAACCGACTTCTGTGCCTGGAATCTCTCGGATGCCAAGCGCGTGACACTGGCCGAATAGCTCGAAGACCCATCGCTGAGGTCCGCTGGCGCTTTTGCCCCCGACGGCCGACGACATGGTGCCCGAGATTGTGGAGGTCTTGCTCCGTTAGCACACCGGAGACTGGCCACGCATACCACACACCCACCTAACACGCATACCGTCTCGCGGCGATTTCCACTACCGATGTTCGTAGTATGTTAGCACCAGGCTACCCGGCCTTCAGTGGTTTCTCATCCCGCCCGGGCGTCAATGTCCTTTGCAGAGAGCAAGCGCAAGGCGATTGCATCCATGCCCTGCATTCGCAGTTGATCGCGCAAAAGTTGCCGATTACCCGCACGACCCGATGGGTAGTGGCATCAAACCAGGCTTGCACAACATTTCGATGTGCACCTTCTCCGGCTCGGCGATCCAGCCTTTACCCCTGAAGAATTATTCGGAACTTTTGCTTGACGTAATGGCACGAAGTGGTTAATAGTGTCGATCAGTCCCATGAAGTGGATTGGGCGACATAAGCACTCATGCGGATTTTCACAGGCCAGTACGACAGGACGATCGACGCCAAGAACCGTGTCCAGCTGCCCTCGCAGCTGCGGGCGGTCATTGAACCCGAACGCGACGGCAACGGAGTGTACGTCACGCTCGGGGAGTATCGAGGCACGCTTTCCATCTTCACGGAGCGAGGCTTCGAGGAACTTGCGGCCCGGATTGAAACGGAGTTCATGCCGGGCCCTGAGTCCCGCCGGTTCGAATTGCAGTTCTACGGACTGGCCTCGCGAACGGAGATGGACAAGCAGGGACGCTTGGTTGTTCCCGATCGTCTGCGCACAAAAGCCCGGCTTGGAGAGGCGGTCTTCCTCGTCGGGCAGAAGAACCGGATCGACATCTGGAACCGGGAGGACCTCGAGCGGTCGATGGCGATCGACTGGGACGGGGAGGATTGGCCCGACTGGCAGGGCTTCCTCCGGATGCGTCCGGCAGCACCGAAGGATCCTTAGGACCCGGGGATATGCCCCGACGAATCGGCAATGAGTCGGTCGTCGCAGCGAGTGGAAGCTGCGGGTAATCATGAGAACGGCGGCCGGCAACCCGGACCTGGCGCGGTTTCGGGTTGCCCGCCGTCGGTTGAGCGCGGGAATCATGGAAGGTCACGGAAGTCCTTCCGGCGTTTCTCGCATATGACAGACGAAATACGGATGACGCCGATGACGCCGCGTCGGTAGAAGTGAACGGAATCGCCTCGTCGCGGTGGGTGGCCGGTGTTCGTGGGAGTCAAACACGTGGCAGATCGAGCCGTGCGTCTGGTTGCGCGTATTCAGCGGCTGTGGCAAGTGGTCGGAGCCGCGGACCGAGCCGGGCGTCCGAATCCTCATGAGGTGGCCGAACTCGAGGCTCGTGTGGATCGGCTGCACGCCCTGGACGACCGCTTCGCCCATGTCAGACTCTCGGACCATGTCGCCGATTGCCGGGCGGCGGGTTTCGCCGGTCGCAGTGGGGGTGTGTGTGTCGCCACGGAAGTGTGACAGCCCCCTGACTTTCTTGCACGCGGACACTTGCGGTGGTGGATAAACCGGCCGGCCACACACCGGTACTGACGCACGAGGTGTGTGAACTCCTCGATATCCGGGAGGGTGAGACCGTTCTGGATGCGACGGTCGGGCTCGGGGGGCATGCCGGTTTATTCGTCCAGGCTTTGGGATCGGACGGCACCCTCATCGGGCTTGACGTCGATCCGGCGAATCTGGCGACGGCCAAGGAGCGGTTGTCCGATGCGCCTTGTCGTGTGCGGCTTCTGCACGCGAACTTCGCCGAGATTCGCACCGTTCTCGAGACCGTCGGGATCGACCGCGTGGACGTGCTCTTCGCCGATCTCGGTGTCAGTTCCACCCAGTTGGACGATGCCGGGCGAGGCTTCTCCTTCCAGCGGGATGGACCACTCGACATGAGGATGGATCCGCGGCTGGAAGTGACTGCCGCCGACCTCATAAACCGTCTGAAGGAGCGGGAACTCGGAGACCTCCTCTACTACAACGCCCAGGAGTTTGGAGCCCGAAAAATTGC
The DNA here is from genome assembly GCA_030622435.1 of Planctomycetota bacterium. GTDB lineage: Bacteria > Planctomycetota > Phycisphaerae > UBA1845 > UBA1845. The sequence continues at coordinate 8,026 of JAUXGE010000145.1, read as the reverse complement.
GAGGCGGATCTGCGATGTCAGACGTGAAGGGCGAATCACGACGACCGGTCGACTGGCTTCGGTGGTGGCCAGAGCCCTCAAGGTCGACCCCACCTCGCGGAAGTCCAAGATCCATCCGGCTACAAGGACGTTCATGGCATTGAGAATGGCGGTAAACCACGAGAGCGAAAACCTGGAGACGTTCCTGGAGGCGGCACCGGATGTTCTGAAACCGGGAGGTCGGATCGGCATCATCGCTTTTCATAGTGTGGAAGATAAACCGGTGAAGAATGACTTCCGTCGCCGAAAAAGTGAACAGGTTTATGGAATCGTGACCAAGAAGCCTGTTGTGGCGGATGCCGAGGAACGTCGGGCGAATCCGCGCTCGCGCAGTGCGAAGCTCCGGGTGGCCGTGCGACTTCCCGAATAGCGTATGCACCAACCAGGCATGCCTCGGCGTTTATGGGGTACGAGAGATTCGTCAGCCCTGAGAGTGTGGAGGTTTGGACGAAATGGCGCGGGAGACGAAGGTAGGGCTTCTTGCCGGGTTGGCTTTCATCATCTGTTTCGCCGTCATTCTGGCTAACCGTGGTCGGCCTGTGTCGACTGCGATGAGCCCGCCCTACCTGGTTGACGGCGGGAGTCGAGCGCGGCAGGTTGCCGAAACGGTCGGATCGCAAACAACCTCCCCTCGCATGGCTGAGCCTGGACCGGAACATCAGGGACAGCCCTACAATCGCACCGGTGCAGCCCCAAGCGACCCCTACGCGAACGGCACGTCCTACGACCACCATGCCAGAAACGGTGCGGCTGTTATCCTCCCCGCCCACGCCGACCGCGGTCAGTCGACACCCGCCACTCGGTATGCTGATTCGGGATCGGTCCGAGACGCGTCGATGAACCAAGATGACCTGAACCGGGATCCTTCCGCGCTGGCTTCATTGACCCGGCGAACGAACGGACCACCGCTGATCTCGCCCTCTGGGGAGCGGGCAGAGCATCGCCGTCTGCTCCAGCAGCATCTTGATGCAGCGAGCGGCCGGGAGCGAAACACGAACCGGCGGGAGCAGGGCGCGAACAGCACGAGACCGTATGAGGCACAGTATTCCAACCCCGCTCCGGCCGCGACATCGCCATTGACACCCACATCGGCCGCAGCTCGCCGGCATACAGTCGTCCCCGGTGACACGCTCACCAGGATCGCCACTGCGTATTATGGCACCAGCTCAGCCGCGGTAATCAAGGCCCTTTTCGAGGCGAATCGCTCGGTCATGCCGAGCCCGGACGCACTGGTCGTTGGGGATGAGTTGACGATTCCGGTCATAGAGGGACACGTGCCGCAGTCAGCGCCTCGATCCTCGCAGGCCGCGCATACTCCCGTTCGCGGTGATGCTCCGGCGCCCGCGGAAACCCGTTCTCCGATCACGAATGCGGCGAGTGACAAAGGGCGGGCTCCTTTCAGTTGGTACCAGATCAAGAAGGGCGACCGCTACATGAGCATCGCCCGTGAGCAGCTCGGCAACATGAATCGCTGGCGGGAGATCTACGAGCTCAACTTGGACAAGTTCCCCGACGCAGGTCGGATTCGCGAGGGAGTTCGGATCAAGCTGCCATTGACGGCCGTCTCGCCGGTATCGGGGGAGCGGCCTTGAACGTCGGTCGTGTATGCGTGGTCGCAGCGGCGCTCGTAGTGATCGCCCTGGCGGTCGTCCATCTTCGCGCGGAGCAGACTCGCAGCGCGGCCGGATTGCTGAACCTGGAGTCTCGATGGGTCCAACTGCGGCGTGAGGCCTGGGCGTTGCAGACCCGCGCCGCCCGCCTTCAGGCACCGCAGCGCCTTCATGAACGGGTGGGGTTGCTGCGGTCCGACCTGCTCGCCCCGGCGATCAGGGCGCAGCCTCATGCTCCGGTGCGACTCGCTTCCGATCCCTGGCGGGAGTGACACGAATATGTCCCCATCACGGACCTCACTCGATCACGCCCAGCGCCGAACGGGCGTCGTGCTGCTTGTCGGTCTGATCGCCATACTTGCAGCTCTGGCCGTTCGCCTCTACCGCATCAACACGGCGTTGAAACCTCGTCTGACTTCCATCGCCCGCCAACAGCATCACGGTTGTTTTACTCTGCCGGCTCGACGCGGGACGGTCTTCGACAGGCGCGGTCGCGTCGTTGCACTGAGCCGTCAGGCACCCGACGTTTTTGTCGACCCCTTCCTGATTGAGGATGTGGATGAGATCGCCGCCGACCTGGCCGTTCGTGTGAACAAGCCGACCGGAGACATCGCAGGCACGATTCGTGCCCGTTCGAATCAGCGTTTCGTGTTGATCGCCCAGCGGGTGGACGCTGTGACGGCCGAAGCGGTTGACGCCATGGGGCTCGTCGGTGTCGGTCTGGTCGATCGACCCGAGCGCATCTACCCGTTAGGCACTTCGATGGCTCACGTGCTCGGATGGGTCGGTCGCGACGGCTACGGCATGGAGGGGGTCGAACTGGCCTTTGACGACCATTTGCGCGGTCGCGACGGCCGGAGGACCTTGCTTCGAGATGCCCGGCGCCGAGTCTTGCGCCCCTCGACAATCGAGCCGGCTCCACTGATCGACGGGGGTCACGTCGTCTTGACCCTGGATGCAGAGATTCAGCGGATGACCGAGGATGCCCTCGCCCGCGCCGTCGCGAGGTTCGACGCGGAAAGCGCCGTAGCCGTGGTCATGTCGCCGAAGGACGCCGCCATCCTCGCGATGGCCTGTGCTCCCGCGTTCAATCCGGGCGATCCGGTGACTGCCGACACGGTCTCCCTCCGCCGGAACCGAGCCCTGACCGATCCGGTCGAGCCGGGCAGCTCTTTCAAGCCCCTCCTGGCTTGCGGGGCTCTTGAAGGCGGCTTCGTGTCGATCACTGAAGAGATCGATTGCCACATGGGGGTGCATTATTTCGGTCGCCGCCGTGTCACCGATACCTCGCGACGTGGAATGCTCGACTTTCGCGGCATCATCACCCACAGCAGCAACATCGGGATGGGCACGATCGCGGAACGCATGGGCAACGAAGTCCTCCGGGATACGATCCGCGGATTCGGCATGGGGCAGCGTACGGGAGTCGGTCTCCCGGGCGAGAGCGCCGGCGTCGTGTACCCCCTGCACCGTTGGACAAGCTACTCCGCCGCCTCCATCGCCATGGGGTATGAAGTGCTCGTTACCCCCCTGCAACTGGCCAATGCCTTCGTCGCCATCATCAACGACGGTGTTCTTCTGAGGCCGCGGATCGTCAAGGCGCTCCTCGGACCCGATGGGCAGGTCATCCAGTCCTTCGACAAGCCGGAGGTCGTCCGCCGTGTCGTATCATCCCAGGTTGCCAGGTATGTCTCGCGCGATCTGCTCGTTTCTGTCGTGGAGAACGGCACCGGACGCCGCGTCAAGGGCGGCCCCTACCGCATCCTCGGCAAGACGGGCACGGCGAAGCTCGCGTATCCGGATCGGCGTGGTTACCAGTCCGATGCCTACCTGACAACGTTCGTAGGTGCGGCGCCGGCGGACGATCCCGAGGTGGTTGCCCTCGTGATGGTGCGCCGACCGAGCAAGGGTGGGGCTTCGGGTGGGAAGGTCGCGGGGCCGGTCGTCGGGGAGATTCTCGCGCAATCTCTAGCGTACATGGAGGTGCCGCCGTCGGCACACGTCGCCCGGGCCGGGTTGTGATATACTGAAGTGTCGCACCGCCTCAACACGCGATGTCCCACAAATGCCGTCTTGTGGATTGCCATGTGACGTGACAGCACGGACAAGCCCTGTAGAATCCGGCTCCCGAGATGAGCACACCCTTTCAAGCTACGACGCAGAACACCCGAGGCTGGAGGCAGTGGTTCGCGTGCGCAGGCGTCGAGACAGCGGTTGATGTGTCCTTCCCGGGGTCTGAACCGGCCTCATTGACCGACGACTCTCGTTCCGTCGCGCCGGGCTGCTGCTTCGTTGCGATCCGTGGGAGTGGAATCGACGGCCATACCTTCGTGGGCGACGCGGCGGCCGCTGGTGCCGCCGTCATCGTGATTGATCGGGATGTGCCGGTTCCCCGGGGCGCAGTATGTGTACGCGTCGTCGATTCCCGTGAAACCCTGGCGAAACTTGCGGCGGCCTACTACGGGCTACGCGGCGATTCCGCCCGCCATCTGCGTCTTGTCGGCGTTACCGGCACGAACGGCAAAACAACGGTCACATGGCTTCTGCGCTCGATTCTGCGCGCGGCAGGACAATGCACGGCGCTGATCGGGACGATTGAATATGACCTGGTGACCGAGCGCCGAGCAGCACCTCTGACAACGCCCGGGGCGTTGAGTCTGTGCCGCCACCTGGCCGACGCGCGCGACGCGGGCGCAGCATGTGCCGTGCTCGAGGTCTCCTCGCACGCGCTGGAACAACGCCGCTGCGACGGGCTTTCCTTCCAGGCCGGCGTCTTCACGAACCTGTCCGGCGATCATCTGGACTACCATCGCACCATGGAAGCTTACGGCCAGGCCAAGCGACGCCTCTTCGAGCTCGTGGACGCCGACGGGACCGCGATCCTCAACCTGGATGATCCGATGGGCTCATCCCTGGCTCAGAATGTGAACCGGCGCGTTGTCACCTTCGGACTCGAGACGTCAACCGCGGATGTTACAGCGCATGACACGAGGCTGGAGCAACGCGGCACCTCCTTTGTGCTGCGAGGGCGGTCGTTTGAAACACCGGTTTACCTGCCCTTGCCGGGCGGACATAACATGGCCAACGCGCTCGCCGCGGCGGCGACAGCCGAGGCGATGGGCGTCACACCGACCGCTATCAAAACCGGGCTGGAGCAGGCAACTGCCGTGCCGGGGCGGCTCCAGCGAGTCGAACCGGACGATTGGCCCTTCTCGGTCCTGGTAGACTACGCCCACACGGACGGGGCTCTGGCAAGCGTACTGGCGGCATTGAAGCCGCTCACGAGTGGAAGGTTGATCTGTGCTTTCGGGTGCGGCGGTGACCGTGATCGTAGCAAACGCCCGCGGATGGCGGCAGCCGTGGGCAGGTTCGCGGATGTGGCGTACGTGACCAGCGACAACCCGCGGACCGAGGATCCACAAGGGATCATCGACGATATCCTGCCCGGCTTCGATTCCGCTTACACCTGTCGTGTGGAAGTGCGGGTTGACCGGCGGCGAGCGATCGAGGACGCGATTCGAGATGCCCGTCCCGGGGACGTGGTTCTGATTGCCGGCAAGGGGCACGAGACGTATCAACTCGTTGGTGATCGTGTCCTGCCGTTTGATGACGCAGACGTGGCACGTCGCTGCCTGGGCATGGCGACCGTGGCGGAGGATGTTGCATGATCCCGATGTCGCTCAATGAAGTGGCAGCGGCCATGGGGGCCGCGTGCGAGACGGGCTGGAAGGAAATTCGGGTCCATCGGGTGACGACGGATTCACGCGACGTCAAGCCTGGTGATCTCTTTCTGGCGATCAAAGGTGAGAGGTTCGATGCTCACGATTTCATTGACGATACCGTTGCGAAGGGAGCGGCGGCGTGCGTTTGCCACGGCGACTGGTTCAAGGCGCGAGGCGAGGCATGCGCCGTCCCGTGCGTTTCCGTGCCGGACACCGTCAATGCTCTCGGACGTCTGGCTAACCATTACCGGCGACGTGTAATACGCGTGTCCGCTGTAGTCGTCGGCGTCACGGGCACCAACGGCAAGACCACGACAAAGGGAATGATCGATCACGTACTCTCCGGTTCGTTCCCCGGTCGCGCGGCGCCCGGGAGCTACAACAACCAGATAGGCGTACCGCTGACGATTCTGTCCTCTGAATTAAACGATCGTTATCTCATCGTCGAGATTGGGACTAATTCGCCGGGTGAGGTCGACATGCTGGCGGAAATCGCCTCGCCCAATGCGGCAGTCATTACGTCCATCAGCGAGGCCCACCTGCAAGGCCTCGGCGGCATCGACGGTGTCGCGGCCGAGAAGGTCTCTCTGCTGCGTCATGTGCGACCCAACGGTCTGTGTGTCGTGAATACGGATCGCCCGGAGATACTACCGCATCTCACCGGAGCGTCGCGTGCCAGGCTGATGACCGTGGGGACGAATCCGACCGCGAAGCTCTGTGTGGCCAACGCCCGCGGCGACATCCGTCATACTACGTTCGTGCTGGACGGCCGCTACCGCGTCGAGTTGCCCATGCCCGGCATGCACCATGCGACCAACGCAGCCGCAGCGTTCGCGATCGCACGGTGGTTCGGTGTAGCACCGGAGGAGATTATCGAGCGGCTACGGTCGTTCGTCCCACCGGGGGGGCGGACCAGGCGGCTGGAGATGGGCGGGATTACCGTCGTCGACGATACCTACAACGCCAACCCGGCAAGTTTGGCTGCCGCAGTCGAGACATTGAAGCGAGGTGCCCCCGGTCGAAGGATTCTTGTCATGGGGGACATGCTTGAACTAGGTCCCGATAGTGCGTCCTATCACCGGGATGCGATAAGGGGGGTGTTCGACACCGACATCGAAATCCTCGTCACCGTCGGACCCATCACCGGGGAGGCGGCGGCGGCCACCGACCAACACCGCCGGGCCACACGCGTCGTCGTGTGCGAGGATGCGGCTGCGGCATCTGAAGTGCTGGCGTCGATCCTGAAATCCGGAGATACCGTGTGGGTCAAGGCGTCGCGAGTCATGGAGTTGGATAGAGTGGTGAAAGACCTTGCGGTGCGTCTGGATCAATCTGCTGCGGTCGCTTAGCAGTACAGCGCAAGGTCGCTTGTAGCGCAGGCTTCCAGCCTGCACGAGTTGCGATTACGATGCAGGCAAGATGCCTGCGCTACGCGTTTATGGCGACCTTGCGCCGTACTGTTAGGGAAGTGTTGTCACGTGCTGTACCTGCTACTTCAACAGCTTCTGGAGGGACGGCATTATGCCTATGAGAACATATTGTTCCGCGGCACGTGCGCGGCCCTGTTCTGTTTCCTCTTCGTTCTGCTGTTGCTGCCTCGGACAATCCGGCAGCTCATCAAGTGGAAGCTCGGGGATCGGCCCGAGTTCGACCACGCATCTCTCAACGAGCTGACACGCGACAAGAGCAACGTCCCGACCATGGGGGGTCTGCTGATCCTTGCGGCGATCGCGCTGGCGGTCTGTTTGCTGGCCGACGTGACCGACTTCTACGTCCAGATGAGCCTGGTATGCCTGGTCTGGTTGGGTTCCCTCGGGGCGATCGACGACTGGCTGAAGTTGACGTCCGGGCGTCGGTCACGCTCCCGCGACGGCTTGAGGATGTACGAGAAGCTCCTGTTTCAGATAGGTCTCGGTGTTGTCCTCGGCTTCTACATTTACAAGTACGGTAGCGGCAACTCCGCCGTGCTCAGCTCCCTCGTTCAACCGGGTGAGATGCCGGCCTACAAGATCCTGAGCGTTCCGTTCTACAAGCCCGGTCTGCAACTCGGGGCGCTGGCTTTCATGCTAGTGACGGTAGTCGTGATGACCGGCTCATCGAATGCCGTGAATCTGACCGATGGAATGGATGGACTGGCCTCGGGCTGCGTTGGGCTCTGCGCGCTGGTCTTTTTGATTCTGGCCTACGTCGTGGGGACGCCGGCGCTGGCGGATAAGCTCCTGTTTCCCCATGTGCCCAAGAGCGGCGAGCTGGTCGTGCTTTGCGGCGCCATCCTCGGCTCATGCATGGGATTCCTGTGGTACAACTGTCATCCTGCCAGAGTGTTCATGGGAGATACGGGCTCGCTGCCTCTGGGCGGGTTGATCGGCTACGTGGCCATCGTGACGCGGCAGGAACTGATGCTACTGATCGCCGGTGGAGTGTTCGTGATCGAGGCAATCTCGGTGATTGCCCAGGTAGGTTACTTCAAATGGACGGGGGGGCGCCGGCTATTCCGCTGTGCCCCGATCCATCATCACTGCCACTTGGGCGGATGGAGCGAGCCTCAGACCGTCGTGCGGTTCTGGCTCCTGGCGGCCATGTTTGCCGCCCTCGCCCTGGTCACCACGAAGCTGCGGTAATACCGTTTTTAAGTCGGATCGTAGCCATGTCGTT
>JAUXGE010000068.1 GCA_030622435.1 Planctomycetota bacterium | reverse complement strand
GCCGTGTACGGACCCGTATGCACGGTGGTGTGGGAGGGGTCGGGCCGTGAGGCCCGCCCCTATCCCGATCCGGGGGCAAGCGTAGCGCCGCCCCCGGATAGTGCCGCCCCCGAACCCACCTACCCTGAAAGGGTAGTCTATTCTCTGCGGCGTGTGCGACTGGACGATTATGCGAGCCTTACAGGCTCGAATGGGTCATTGAGGTACACGAATCCGTGGGCGGCGTTCCGGCTGTGCCGGACTTGCCCACGGCTACTATAGGTCAGCCCTTCAGGCTGCATCAGCGTACTACGCTGATGCAGCCTAAACTGTTATGGCCCCATACAGCCTCGTACGCGAATCCTCCGCTATACAGTGGCCCCTACCGTGCTGTCTTAAGGGCAGATAAGGGACGCTTCGTTATCACCCATTGAAACGGTCGGTGAGCGCGTTCGGCCGGAGCCGCAACACGGATCAACTGAACTCCGAACCTCGGTTTATTCCTGTACGCGCTCGAAGAGGAATACGGCCTGATCGATCGAAGTATAGAGCAGGAAGGACTCGCCGTTATCCGTGATTCGGAGTGTCGCTTCGCTGGCGTCGGTCCCCCAGGAAAGAGTGAGGACCAAGGCGCTGCCGTTGGCAGTTCGCTCGTTCAGAGGGCTGCTGACGATCGATGCCGCCGGAAGCGCAAGCTCGGTGAAACCCCTCCGGTTTCTCGATATGAGTGCCAGCTCGCCGCGATGATCCGTGATTGCGTTGATAAGCGGGTCAGCGTGGCGAAGCGGTGCAAGTTGCCCCGGTGATTTGTGCCACCTCCCGATGAGGGATTGGACGTCGATCGGGCCTGCGGGTGGCAGATCGAACGTCTTGCCTTCCATGCCGCCGACGATGAGCGAAATGGACTCGATCGACTCGGGAACGATGAAAGCCACTTCCACGTGAACCGTCTCATGGGGTCGCGTAGTCGTCGAGCTTGTTGAGAGAACATGCAGCGGGTCCGAATCGTTCTCGATCCGTCCCAAGGGGTCGAACCACGTTCCTTGATGCCTGAGCCGCAGGGTGGGTGGGTCGGGGGAGTCTGATGAGATGACAACGGGGTGTCCCTCCTGCCCATCCCAACGCAGGAACGTGGAGACGATAACGTATCGTTCACCGATCGGCGCCGGATAACCGCGCCGCCGCTGGCCGCCGGCGTCCAGCCGATCGTACAGAAAGAGCCGGCAGGAAACCGTCGTCGATCCGTGCCACCACTGTTCCCGTGGACTACGGGCATGAACTCCGAAGGGAGGAGTTCCGGGCGATGGTCGTGGCAATTCGGTTGTCGGTGTCGGGTTCGCTCGGTCACCTGTAGAAGCGGTAGCACCCGAGTCGTTCTGCTCAACCGTTTCCTCACTTGCGTTGCCTGAATCCGTTAGCTCCGCCGGGCCGGTCTCGGTGAGCGGTGGTTCTACACTCGAGTGTTCCACGGGCGCGGAACCTGCTTCATCGGCGGAGTACTCAATCTTCGCTTGCTCCTCCGTGTCTGATTCGGTGTCCGCCTTCGTGTCAAGTTCCGGGACCGAATCCGCGGTTGCATCGACCATGCGATGGAGCGACGTTTCAGATGCGACCGGCCGGCTTGGAGGCAGACTTCCTCGGAATGCCCATACAAGCAGGATCGCGCCTGCCCCTAGAATCAAGACGATTACCGCCAATGAGAATGTCTGTGAGGGCAATTCATCCTGTTTGTTTCGTTCATATCTCGACATTCGAGCTTGTCTACCCGTGGAAGGACCTCACTGTGTGACCGTTCCGCGTATCAGCAACCGCGGAGTACGTGTTCAGCGGTGGGTGGCATGGGCAAGCGGGTGCTGGGCTAAGCAGCCTGGGCTACCGTCTGCCTGACCAGGACGAACTCGTGGCCGACATCCCGCGGTGCAGCTTGCCCGTGTTGTCCGCCGATGCGTCGCAAGCACGGGCAAGGATCGCCAACAAACGTCTTCTTCAATTCAGAGTTTTGCTGGAGGCGATCCTTGCCCATGCCACCCGAATTCCACGCTAAACACAAACACCGCGGAGGCGTAACATATCGTACAAAACTCCCGGAACGTGGCGACGCAAAGGGCAACTACCCGTGTTTTGCCGCGATCGGCATGCGCCGCCCTGTTCCGAACGCCCGGCTGGTCACCTTCAAACCCACTGCCGCCTGTTTTCGCTTGTACTCGCTACGGTCGACCATTCCGGCCACACGCTCCACCGTAGCGCGATCGAAACCCATTTTGGCTATGTCCCCGACGGCCCGCTCGTTTTCGACGTACTGTTCGAGAATGGGATCGAGGATGTCATAGGGTGGCAGTGAATCCTGGTCGGTCTGGTTCTCTCGCAGCTCGGCCGAGGGCGGCTTCGTGATCGTCCGTTCCGGAATCAAGGTGCGGCCCGCCAACCTGTTTATCTCGAGCGCGAGTTCGTACACGGTCGTCTTGGGAACGTCGCTGAGAACGGCCAGGCCGCCGCACATGTCTCCGTAAAGAGTGCAATAACCCACGGCCAGCTCGCTCTTGTTGCCCGTCGTCAGAAGCAGAGAGCCGAACTTGTTCGAGAGGCTCATCAGGACATTGCCCCGGATGCGCGCCTGAATGTTCTCCTCCGCGGTTGTCGGCGCGCCCGGAGCAGCCTGCGCGAACTGTTGTGCGACCGCCTCCTCCATTGCCCGGTGTGCACCTTCGATTGGAACAACGGCGAACTCGATCTCGAGGTTGTCGGCCAGGGCCTGGGCGTCCTCCACACTGTGTGTGCTGCTGAACCGGGCCGGCATGGCGACGCCGCGTACTCGATTGGCTCCAAGTGCCTCGACCCCGAGAGCGGCCGTCACGGCCGAGTCGATCCCACCGGAAAGCCCGATGACGACCTGATCGAACCCGCACTTCCGGATGTAGTCCCGGATGCCCAGCACCAGCGCCCGATGGATGCCTTCGACTCGATCCGGGTAGGGCTCGATACGGGCGGATTCGAGGGCACTAAAATCCACGACCAGGAAATCCTCTTGAAATGCCTTTGCCCGCGCTACGATCCGACCCTGTCCGTCCATCACCAGGCTTGCGCCGTCGAAGAGAAGGTCGTCGTTGCCACCTACCTGGTTCACGTTGACTAATGGAAGCCCTTGGGCGCGGATCTGTGCTGCGAAGATGTCCTCGCGTACTTGCTGTAGCCCCGCCCGGTAGGGCGAGGCGGCCAGGTTCACGATGAGATCAGCACCGGCGGCGGCTGTCCGTTCGACCGGATCGATGCCGTAGACCGTTCGTCCGTCGAACTGCCGATCGCTCCACAAGTCTTCGCAGATGGTCAGACCGACACGCAACGGATCGCCACTCGTCGAAACGGGCACGATAAGGACATCGGTCCCGGCGTTGAAGTAACGCGTCTCGTCGAACACGTCATAGGTCGGCAGCAGCATTTTGGCGTACGTTGACTGGATCGCACCGTCGCGGCACAGAGCCGCGGCGTTGAGAAGCCCCTTACCCGAAGCGGTACGGTCCGGCTCGACGAAGCCGACGACGGCCGTGATGCCCGTGCATGAGGCCGCAACGCGCTCGACAGCGGCCACGTTTCGCCGGATTAAGTCCTCTCGCAGCAGCAAGTCCTTCGGCGGATATCCGAAGACGGCCATCTCGGGGAATACGATCAGGTGTGCCCCCAACGAGCGCGCACGCATTACGTCTTGAATCATGCGCTCCGTGTTCCCATCGATATCCCCGACCGTGGGGTTGATCTGTCCGAGGGCAATCTTCATGAAGTCTCGGATCCGGCGTCGCCCGCGACGTCAGTCCATATCCAACTCGCTGTCAGTCCGCATCGGGTCGAACCACACCCGCGTCCATCTTGATTGTAGCTGACACGACCGGCATCGCACGCCGTTGCCGCCGTCAAAATCGTGGTGGGGAGTCGGTATGCCGATGTGGTACGGAGAGCAGGGGGCCTGGGTTGCGAACGCTCGATGGAAAGAGTCACGGACTGCTGTCCCCGCGGAGACTCTCGCGCAAAGTATTTCGACGCTACTCAATATTGATGGGTGCCTTGGCGCAATGTAGCGGCCGACCCCGTGTCGGCCGAAGATGGCGAAAACCCCTCCGCGTTCCAGGACAGGTCAGGTCCATGTGCCGATCCGTCTGCCCGCTGCCGGCGCGCAAAAAAACGGGGCCAGCGACGCTCCTCTTTGTTCGGGCCGGAGAGAGGATGATCGAAGAGCTCGATGTCGCTGGTCCCGCTCTATCGTGGGACCGGTACTAATCGTCTAGTACGGTCGTTCCTACGTGTGAGACTCGACCAAAGCCAGTCAGGCTTACCCGGCCGGGCTGGCGGTCAAGGTGTTCGCTTTTTGGACAAGGCTCTTAGCCATGGTCCGAGGCCGCCGCGGTACTATTTGGTGCGACGCCTCGTATCGCCCGTTCACGACGAATCATAGTAGCAATCCCGGCGCCACTAATAATACTCCATTTTCCCCGGTGATTCAATGTCCAGTCGTTGTAATTCGGGGAAAACGGCAAAAAATGGCGCATCTGCACCATCCCGGTACATTATACACAATAAAACGTCGCTGAGTGAAGAAAACCCTTAAGTAAATTAACTGATTACCCTGAGGAAGATGCCACAGCGTGGTGTGTACGATCCCACACGGGACCACGTGAGCGACACCGGGCATCGTTTTCCCGGCACTTGTCGATCAGGTGCATTTGCAAGCAGGGCTTCTGGATGGCAGTGAGAGATTCGACGCCGCCATGCCACGGCGTCCCCGTGCTTATCTTGGGGGGGGGGATGCCGGTCTGCGAAATCCATGGCAATGCGTCTGGGCGTGGTCGAATTAGGCGGCAGATAGTGCATCATGCCTCTGTCCCGAGATAGTGGCGACCTGCGACCTCGCAGACGGTTTCACCCTGGAAGAAGGCTCGAAAGGGGAAGCTCTGTGGCTTGTCGGGGCACATGGGGATACGTATCATGCGGCCCGTGTGATTCTGGGCCTTACCTCCAACCCGTGCGCGGCAACCGGATGAAGAAAAGGGTCATCATCCTCGGATCCACCGGCTCGGTGGGTCGGAGATCGCTGGAAGTGCTTCAAGGGCTCACGGCTCAATGGGAGCTGGTGGGGCTGGCTGCCGGTTCGCGCCACGGCCGACTTGCCGAGCAGGCCTGCCGTTTCCGTCCCGAAGCTGTGGCGCTCGCAAGCAACGACGGTGCACCGGATCTTGGCGCTGCTCTTGACTACTCGCCCCGTGTTTTCACCGGGCCCAACGCGCTTGTCGAACTTATCGAGAACGTGCCCTGCGACTGCGTCGTAAGTGCTGTCGTAGGGGCGGGCGGGCTCGCGGCGACGGTCCGCGCGATCGAACTCGGGCGCCGCATAGCCCTGGCCAACAAAGAGGCGCTCGTTATTGCCGGATCGCTCGTCATGCGGATGGCGCGGAGCACCGGCGCCGAGATCATCCCGGTGGACAGTGAACACTCGGCCATCTTCCAGGCCCTGCACGCCGGGCGCGCTGACGATGTTCGAATGGTGTACCTCACGGGCTCCGGCGGGCCTTTCCGGACGTGGAGCCTCGAGGCTATGGAGGACATTAGGGTCGAGGAGGCACTTCGGCATCCGACATGGGACATGGGTCCGAAAATCACGATCGATTCGGCGACCATGATGAACAAGGCGTTGGAGATTGTGGAGGCAAGGTGGCTTTTCGACATGAATCCCGACCGGATTGGGGTCGTGATCCATCCGGAGTCGATCATACATTCGTTGGTGGAGTATTGTGACGGATCCCTGATCGCCCAGCTCGGAACGCCCGATATGCGGACGCCAATCCAGTATGCCTTGACGTATCCGGAGCGGTATCCCTGCCCGTCCGGGCGACTGGACCTGGCTGGCATCGGGCAACTGAACTTCGCCGCTCCGGATTACGAGCTTTTCCCCGCCCTGCGGCTCGGGTATGAAGCGGCCCGGCTCGGGGGTACGGCCGGGGCGGTCTTGAGCGCCGCGAACGAGGCGGCGGTCGAGCTGTTTCGCAACGGTTCCATTCGCTTCCTGGACATCGCCAGCCATACGGAGCGGGCGTTGAACAAACACGAATTCATCGAGTCGCCTACGCTGGAGGATCTCCTCGAAGCGGATCGGTTGGCGCGCCATGAGGTCACGCGATGTGTAGCTTGTTGACGGAGTCCGGACTCGATCTTGTCGCTCAATGGGCGCCGCTGGTCATCTGGGGGAAGGTCTGGCCCTACCTCGTGATGTTGATCGGCTTCTCCTTGATCATCTTCGTTCACGAACTGGGGCATTTCCTCGTGGCGAAATGGGCGGACGTGCGCGTGGAGACTTTCGCCATCGGTTTCGGTCGTGAACTCTTCGGATTCACCCGGGGCGAGACGCGATATTCCTTCAACGTCCTGCCGCTTGGCGGGTACGTGAAGATGCTGGGGCAGGAAGACTTCGACGACAAGTCGAAGGAGCTGCAGTTCAAGGAAGACCCGCGGTCGTTCGTCAACAAGTCCGTCGGACGACGGATGGCGATCGTCTCGGCCGGCGTCATTATGAACATCCTGTTCGCATGCTTCCTGTTCATGCTCGTGTTCATGATTGGCCTGGAGGCGCCGACGCCTCGAATCGCGTTTGTCGAACCCGACAGTCCTGCCGATCGTGCCGGCCTCCTTCCCGGCGATGTGGTCCAGGAGATCAACGGCGAGAGGATTCTCGAGTTCAACGAGGTACGTATGGCCGTGCTGCTTGCGCCGCTGCACGAGCCGATCGAGTTCGTCGTAGAGCGGAACGGTGAGATGAAGTCTCTCCGAATCGAGCCGGAGTACTCGATCCCCGACAGCACAAAGGACATGCGGCGTCAGATCGTCGGCATCGCCCCGGGGGTCACGCGCGAGATCATCGTTGTCGGTCCGGAGATCGATCAAACCCGCCCCGACCATCCACATGTCGGCGACCTGATCGTCGAGATCGATGGCGTGGAAGTTACGGATGAGAATATCAGCGAGGTAATCAATACGCTGGTTTACGCGAAAGGTGATGTTTTTGTCGAGCGGCTCGATCCCACCGATCCGGACGGGCAGCCTCGGCGCGTTCGCGTGGACATTCCGCCGATCCTGACCTTGTACCCGAGCGAAGAGGAAGGCGAGGGGCTCATCAGCGTTCTCGGTCTGCGACCGCTGATTCGCTTCAGCTACGTCAACTTCAAAGGGCGAGCTCACCTAGCCGGTATCGAGGCCGGTGACACCATCCTGAGCTGGGATGACATCCGCTATCCGAGCCCAGCCGATATCCGTCGGTCCATCCAGGAGTGTCCCGAGCGCGACATTCACTTTGCGGTCAGGAAGCTTGACGGCAAGGTTGAATCCGGATTCGTTCGTCCTAAGCGGAATCGCAACGGGCAGGCCACGATTCAGGCGGTCTGCAGGAGTATCGACAAGCAAACTCGCAGCGAAGGAGGGCCGCGAGCCTACTTCGCTGATGTCCGGCAGGCCGGGTGGGCTCACCAAGCGGGCATCGAGACCGGCGATGAGATCCTCAGGTGTGCGAAAACCGAGAACCCCTCGGCGGCTCAGGTGAACAGCGTTATCCGGACCAGCGCCAAAAAGCGCATCTGTGTTGATGTGCGCAAGACGGACGGCGAGACGAGGACGGCGCGCGTTCGGCCGAAGCGTCCCGGATCCATCGACGCACAGTACAACCTGGTGGCGGACGACGTGTTGATTGTGGGCGGGATCGTCGACACGATTCACGGAGAACCGAGCCCTGCGGCGGTGGCCGGACTCGAGCCGGGCATACGGATCAAAGCCGTCAACGGTGAGCCTGTCTCGCGCTGGCGCGACCTGATCGACGTATTCCGCGAGAGCGCCGGAAGTGCGGTGGAGCTGAGTTACATCGATGCCAACCGGCAGCCCGGGACGAGCATGCTTCGTGTGCCGCATTGCCTCCGCACGCGTCTCGGTGTAGGCCCCGAGGCACGCATCGTCAGCATTGATGGAAAGAAGAAGGTGTTGATACCGACGAATCGCGGCAGCGAGGAGGCGGCAGTCGGATACCGCAAGGCGACACGTGCGATTCTCACCGAACTGATCGGACGGGAGAACGTTACGATCGAATATCGCGAGAATACACTGGGTGAGCTTCGCACCTCTCTTGTTGACGTTACCGAGGACATGATTGACCCGTGGTTGGGGCGTATTGCGTTCTCCGCCAACATTTTCACTGCCCCGGAGACCAAGCTTCTCAAGGGCGAGAACGCGCTGGATGCCATTCTGATCGGCGTGCACAAGACCTACTACTTCATCTTCCAGGTTTACAAGATCCTGGAGCGGATGGTATTCACGCGAAGTGTAGGCATAGACAGCGTCTCCGGCCCCCTGGGGATCATCGACATCGGCGGTGAGTTCGCGCGATCCGGCTTCGTCAAGTTCGTGTTCTTCCTGGCCATCATCTCGGCGAACCTGGCCGTCATCAATTTCTTGCCGTTGCCGATCGTCGATGGCGGCTTGATGGTGTTTCTGATAATCGAGAAGATCAAGGGTGCTCCGGTCAGCCTCCGTGTGCAGGTGGCCACCCAGATGGTCGGGCTGTTCCTGCTTATAGGGTTCTTCCTCTACATCACATTCAACGACGCCATGCGTCTGTGGGGATGACAGCGCGCGATAAGGAGGCGTTTTCTCCTCGTTCTCGGCATGGTGCCTCCCTCGTGCATGAAAAGCGGTTGATTATCGGCAGTCCCATCGCTCCATCGTCGGGATGATCGTTCGTGCTCTTGGCCTGGGTGCGAGTTATATCGTAAATCATTCGATGGAGGCGCGCCGTGCGACCCTTGATTCCCTTTGCGGCATGAATCCGGAGACGGAACCGGGCCACGAGGCGACACGGCGGGACCACTGTTGTGTCTAATGAGTTCCGTGAATGACTGAGTGCGGGTTTTGACCCGCGCGGAAGTCCCCGCAGGTTGAGGCCTGTGGCTCGGGATAGCGGATCATCGCACTACTTACGAAACGCCGTAAGAATGCAGTTGGGAGTCCGGCGATGGAAACCACCGAAATCTGTCGATTGACCGAGGCGGCTGTGGCGAAGGTGTTGGTCGGTCGAGGAGTAGCCGCACCACACATGAGGGCGAAGGGGCGGCGTTCGTTGCCGCGGTGGCCCTTCCTCGGCACCGCCGAGCTGTGGATACCGGAGGGCGATGATACCGAGCGGTATGAACTGGCGACGTCGCTGAACCTCAGTCTCGTCGGTGTCGGCATACGCTGCGATGAGCCGTTGGAGCCCGGTGTCGAGCTTTCCGTCGCGATACACGAGCCGGAAGTCAGCTTTCATGGCCGAGCCGTCGTGCGACACTGCACGGAGATGGAGAATGATTTCCTGGTTGGGCTCGAGTTTCTTTTCAGCGATTCATGATGAGAGGCTGACGATCTACCGTTTCGAGAACTGGAACCGTCTGCGGGCGCCGCGCTGACCGTACTTCTTCCGCTCCACTCTCCGCGGATCTCGTGACAGGAGATTTTTCTCGCGAAGCTTGGGTTCGTGGTCCGGATTGGACTTTGCCAGTGCGCGGGCCAGTCCGAGAACGACCGCGCCGGCCTGCCCGCTGATCCCGCCGCCGCCGACGTTCACGAACACATCTATCGACTTCGTCGTCTCCGTGACCTGCAACGGGTTGTGCACGGATTGGCGGTCCTTGTCCAGCTTGAAGTACTCGTCGACCTCACGCTTGTTGATGATGAACTTGCCCTCGCCGGGGCGGATGCGAACGCGTGCCACTGCTGCCTTGCGGCGGCCCGTGCCCCACACGTACGGGTTGACAACGTTGGACTTCTTTCCCGTCCGGGGCATAGGTGCGGGCGCAGGAGGCGGAGCCGTTACCGGTGTTTCCGTGGTTGGTGCCGCCGAAGGTACGGGGTCCGAAGTCGGGGCCGATGTATCAGCGGGCGGTGTCACCTCGGCATCGTTAGTGGGTTGATCGCTCATCCGTTCGTCTCTCCGCGTGGCAAATGTCGAATCAGAGGGTTAGGGCTTCCGGCTTCTGGGCCGCGTGCGGATGTTCGCCGGCTGCATAGATCTTGAGTTTCAGGAGCATCAGGCGTCCCAGGGCGTTCTTCGGGAGCATCCGGCGAACGGCCTCACGGACGATGCGATCCGGCTGCCGCTCCATCATGCGCTTGAACGGCGTTTCCTTGTACCCGCCCGGGTGGTACGAGTACCTGGGGTACGCCATCGTCTCGGCCTTCCTGCCCGTCACGCGGATCTTCTCGGCGTTGGTCACGATGACGAAATCGCCGGTATCCACGTGGGGTGTATAGGTCGGGCGGTGCTTGCCCATCAACACGGTGGCGATCTTTGTCGCCATTCGACCGAGGATCTGGTCCGTTGCGTCCACCAGAAACCACTGCCGATCGACCTCGCCCTTTTTGGCCACGAATGTTCGTAAGTTGCGTCTGGACATAGGCTTATGCTCGAATCCACTCAGCTCGTACCGTACAGAATCACCTACTGTAGCCGAATCTGATTGCCCGTCAAGTGGGTAGCCGAGCAGGATGTCGCTGGAGCCTCAGGCGTTAGAGAGATGTCCGGATCGAGGTCAACCGGGATTGAGTGACGCCTTTGCGGATATGAGATCGGCGATGGCGTCACTACGAAAGCCGGCCGGTACACACCCTGGTACTGACGACGCCGCGGGGACTCGATGAACACACGTACTCGCCCGATCCGGCCAGTTCACGTCTATCGCCGATTTCCCCTCTCTGATTCCCGGGAATGCTCGTCACTTCTGTTTGGCTTTCTGCGACTGAGAGCCGCTGACGAGGTGGATTCACGGCTGTGGCGACTGTCGACTGGATGCGTTGATGACCTCGCTCAACTTATTCGCCAGCTCCGTCACCAGGAAGGGTTTGTTGAGAGCAAGAGTCTGCGAATCGACAAGCGCCTCGAGATCAGGCCCGGAACTGCCCGTGACCATGACGGCCGGAAGCTCGGGGCGTGCATTTCGCATCTCGTCGAGGCAGGCCGTCCCGCTCTTCTTTGGGAGATCGACATCAAGAATCAGAGCGGAAACACTTGCGCGATTTGACTCGAACACGGCCATGGCCTCCACTCCGTTCGAGCAGTCGAGGACATGGTAGTTCATGGAGCGCAGCGTCGAAGCGACCATTGCCCGAACGCTCTCGTTGTCTTCGGCCAGCAGTATGGTTTCTCCGTGTCCGTGGGATACGCTATCGTCCAGGGACGGTCCGGCCACGCTGTCACCAGGGGAGCAGCATGGGAAAATCACCTCGATCCGTGTACCGTGTTCCACCTGCGACTTCACATCGATCGTTCCATGATGGTCCGTGACGATACCGTGAACGATCGCCATGCCCAGTCCGGTTCCACGCTCTTTTGTCTTGGTCGTGAAGAAGGGTTCAAACATGTGAGCGAGTGTCTCCTCACTCATGCCCTCACCCGTGTCCTCGACGACAAGCGCGGCAGCCCCCATGCCGCGTGTGGCGACGGCAGACAACACGTCGGACGAATCGACGGCTCGATGACTGACCGAAATGCCCAACTTGCCCCCGTCGGGCATAGCATCACGGGCGTTGACGGCCAGGTTCAAGATCACCTGCTGGATCTGTGTCGCATCTGCCTCAATCCAGAGACCCGGCGCGTAGGAGGGCGAATCCGCAACAATCTCGATCGCCGCCGGCAACATCCGACGCACAAGCTCGACGGCGACGGAAATCACCTGCCCAAAATGGACGGGCGACTTGTCGGTCGTCGCTCGCCGGCTGAACGTCAACAGAGACCGCGTCAGACCTGTAGCCTGACCTACCGCCTGGCCGATCCGTTCATATGCCTCCTCAACACGGTCCTTGTCCGACGGACCGGAATGAGCAATGGAAGCGTAGTTCATGATAACGGTCAGCACGTTGTTCAGGTCATGAGCCACGCCGGCAGCCAGAACACCCAAGGCTTCCATCTTCTGAGCCTGCCGGAGCTGATCCTCGAGTTCGTGGCGCTGCTCCTCGGCTTCCTTGCGTTCGGTTATGTCTCTGAGGACGCTGACAATCAAGTGGACTCGGTCATCGACGGTCACCGGCGACCATGAGTGCGAAACCCATTTCGTCCTTCCCTCTTTGGTGTTCACACGGTACTCGAGTTCCGCACCGCTCTCGCCCCGCAGGGCACGCCGAAGCGCGTCGTTCGCGTTCGCCTGATCATCCGGGTGGGTGATGCTCGGTCGCGTGTTCACCAGGTCAGCTGGTGCGTGCCCCAAGACACTCTCGCACGCCGGGCTCAAGTATGTCACGATCCCGTCCGGCTGTGTCAGCATGATTACGTCATGACTGTTCTCGACGATGAATCGATACTTCTCCTCACTATCCCGCAGTGCTTGCTCCGACTTCTTGCGCACCGTGATGTCTTGTGCAATACCCACGACTCGTTCGATGCGGCCGTCGTCTACACGGATGGGGAAACCTCGATCGCGGATCCACACGACCTCCCCGCCGGGACGGATAATCCGGTATTCCTCGTCGAAGACCTCGTCCTCCGCCATCTGCAGGAAACGCCCCCAGGCTCGCTCGCGGTCATCAGGGTGAATCGCGTTGGCCCAGTCCGAAGGGTTCGCGTACAGGTCTTGGATTGACCGCCCCCAAACCTTCTCGTAGGCCGGGCTGGCGAACAGTGTCCTGTGGTCCGACCAGTCTGTAACCCAGAATACGTCATCGATCGTCTCGGCGATTTGTCTAAGACGCGCCTCGCTCTCCTGCAAGGCCCCCTCGGCTTGCCGGCGCTCAGTGATGTCCTCGCCGGAACTGAGGCTCATCGCTAGGTCACCGTTCTCGTTTCGGAGGAGTGAGTTGTGCCAGGCGATGAGTCTCTCCTCCCCGGACTTCGTGAGAACCGGATTCTCGTGATACTCGACGGGCGCGATGTCACCGGCGACTATCTGTTGATGCACGAGTTTCGTTTTTTCGCGAAGTCTCTCCGGCAGGAATGCATCGAACCAGTTCCGTCCGATGATCTCGTGCTCGGCGTAGCCCAGGACACTGCAGCCCTTTCGGTTGATAAGCACGACGCGCCCGTCAGCATCGAGCACGAGCAGCATTACCTCTGCGACATCGAGGTACATCTGCGCCCGATCGCGCTCCTTCCGCAGTGCCTCCTTTGCTTGTCTGCGGTCGGTGACGTCCTCGCCAAACGCCTGATAAGCCACGATCTGCCCGCCGTCGTCGAACAGAGCCCGATTCGTCCAACGCTGCCAGCGAATCTCGCCGGTATCCAATGTGACACGATGCTCATGCGACCGGACCGGCGTATCTCGCGTCAGGGATTCAATCAGTGCCATCACGCCGGGCCGATCCTCCTTCAGGATCAGGTCGATGAACTTCCGACCGATGAACTCGTCGGCCGGTCTCCCGAAGTACTTGCAGTAGGCCTCGTTCGCGAACGTGATCGTGCTGTCCGAAAGGAACCGGCAGATGAGTCCGGTCGAGTCTTCGATGACGGATCGATAGCGACCTTCGCTGTCGCTCAACGCCGCGACGTGCCGCTGAACCAGTGCCCGCAGTTTGGAGTTCACGAACAGAATCACACCAAACAGGACGACCGCCACGATCAAGACTGCCGAAATGACGTAGGCCGCATGAAACTCGCCCTCGAGCGGCGATCGAATCGACTCGATCGCCACGATATCCCCGACCTGGCGATGAAACCCGCCGGTCCAGTTGTAGTAGGCCTGGAGCTCTTTCGGCGCCGCGCTCGGATCGCCGTGGCATTTCAAGCACGCCTCTTCTGTGGGAAGGAACGGAATTGCGTAATACAGGTGCTTCCTGCCGTCTATCTCGATGGTGTCGCGGTACTCGGTCTTGTCCCGGTCCGCATTGAACATTTCGATGAGCGACCGCTCGAACGAGTCCGCTTCGTTCACCGGATTGCGCGGATTCGCGGCCGCCAGTTTGTAATGCACCTCAGGCAAGCCGGCTTTCTCTCTCTCTTCGTTGTAGTGCGTGAAGAGATCGCGAGCAATGCATGTCGACGACAGCAACTCGGGTGCGTAGAAGCCCTGGGGAACTCGACCTTCGTCCTCGAGCTTGTACAACACCGGGTGCATGTCGTGTTGCACGTACCGGTGAAGCGCCCGAGACTCCAGCATTACATCCCGGATGCGCCGCTCCACCTGATCGAGCACGTATGCCTTCGCGGCATGATTCGCCGCCACCGCAAAGACGACGACAACGGCGAGTCCGGCACCAGCCAGCAGCCAACGCGCCTTTGCACTCAATGCACGCCGATTGGTTTCCGATTCCGTGTCCATCGTGCAACCTTCCTCGGCATCCGGGACGGTGCGATCACGTCGTACTCAGAAACTCGTGGCTTCGTATGGCCGCGATTCCCTATCGCGTAGAAGGACGAGATGACACACCCGGTCACATCCCGCCGCTCGATCCGCGGCCGCTGGCAGATAAGCTATGATCTCATGTGTTAGCGCGCATGAACTCGCTGCCGATTCGTACGTTCTTCGTGTATCCTGCACAACGGCTCGCCTTCACGAATGCGCCATTGCGAACGGCTCACCGCTGCATCGGTGTGCCGAGGCCTGGGCCTTGCCAAGCGCACCACAATCCCTTGACGCCTGTCGTTACCCGTCCAGTGTATCTGAACGCCCGAGGGGACATGCGCGTACGCTCGATCCGAAGCAGACGCGAATCCGGACGTCGGCACGCTCAACAACAAGCGCCGACACACTCCCGAACATCTACCAGTCTATACACCTTACTTTCCCGCCGCAACATTTTTTCCAGCAATGCAGCAGATAGGACCGGGATCGCAGTGGGTGAAGCGGGTGTTCGGCAATCACAGAATCGAGGGATGTGTGCCAAAGTCGGGCGCAGAACCGGATGCTGTGTTCGGGTGAGGAGTTGACCTCGAGAACCTCTATTCTCCCATACCCTCAACCGTACGAGAAAGCCGGCAAGACCGCTCAGTGTGTCGGGGCACTTGTCCAGGCTTCGCTTCCGTGCCTTCGCTATCCACCATCCGGTTCCTCGTCCGGCTATTCATCATCCTCGGTTCGCGTGTTACGGTACCAGACGAGCCGGTCGTCGCTGAGCCCGGAGCCCAGTCGCCTGTCGAGTGTCCCCACGATGTCATTCCGGCCGTCTTCGTCCAGGTCCACGATCAGCAGCGTGTTGATGTGCGTTGACGTATCAACGTTTTCGACGCCTACTCCGGTCCCGGGGGCGACGGTGCCGTCGGGCGACGTCGTGCCGGATGTGCCGGTGGTCGGGTCGGTCGTGTCCGGTGAGCTCTCCTGGATGATGGCGTTGGGGGACCAGGGGTCGTACACGCTTCCACCAACCGTCGAATCGTACCAGTAGACACCACCTTCAATGGCCACGACAACCTCGTTCTGTCCGTCACCGGTGAGGTCGCCGATTGCGATGGCCTCCGGCTCCTGGCCCGTGAACTCCGTCAACGTGTAGACGTTCCATGGGAAGTTGAACCGATCGGGTACGGGATCGTCGGGCGGAAACTCGGGTGCAACAGTCAGCTCGTTGGGCTGGCGG
>JAUXGE010000226.1 GCA_030622435.1 Planctomycetota bacterium | reverse complement strand
TCGACGCACGGCAAGTCGTTCTCCCATACGTCGAGAAGGAACCCGCCGGTATCTCCGCCGAAGCTGTGAACGAGAATCAAGTATTCGGCTCCGAGCTGAGAGCACCAACTGACAGTCGAAAGAGCGCCACCGTAACTGTCGCAATCATCGTCGTTGCCGTCGACGCAGGTGAGCATGTCGCAGCTGTTGCAGAAGACGCTGATTTTCGTGTCGAACGTGGAGAACTCGTTGCAGGTCGAGGCGGTAAGCGTGCGCCCGGTGCCGTTGACCCGGTACCAAACGCCGGGCGAAGTCACCAGGGCGTCTCCGCAATAGGGAGTGCCGACATCCGTCGTTGCACAGTTGGTTGTGCCGATAGTGCTGGAAGGAACCCAGATGGACTGAGCGTCCTCGCACTCATCGTTGGCCGGTATGCCCGTCGGCACGAAGTCGAGATGGAAATCCAAATTGCCGCCGTGGGGAGCGTTATAGTCGGACACTTCGATATAGAGCGGCATGAGACCGCTGACCGCCAGGTTGGTGATCTCGGACTGAGTCGAGCATGCGTCTTCACTGCAGGCGATCTCGGTCAGCGCACTGCATGTACCCGTGAAGACCGACAGTACGGTGTCATAGTTGCTGCCGCACGTCTCGATGTTCAACAGCCCGTCGCACGGTGGCGTATAAGTATACCAGACGGTGTTGGAATTCCGGTTCGGTCCTCCCCATGTGCAGTTCTGCAGGGGATCCGACGCCGAACTCGTTGCCCCGGTCGTGTCCAACAAAGGAGGATCATAGGGGAGGATCGGCTTGGCCGGGATCACCGTCGGGCTATAACAACTGTCGTTCGGAGGCGGCGCAGGGATGACCGTGATCGGCGCGGCATCCCACCCGTCGGTGTCGTTGTTCCCACTATTGCCGTCCGTGGCCGCGTCGTAGATCACACCAATGTAATAGTCCCCCGGCGGCGTGGCGGGCGGGATCGTTACCTGAACCATATTCACGCGGGGGTGGTCCATCGCTCCGAAGCTGAAGGGGTGGTTCTGGGTGCTCAATAGCGTGTCGGCGGTTGAAATGTCGGTGTTTGTAGACAAGTACACTCGGAACGTCCAGGTTCCGCTGGCAGTCCCGTTCGTCGCGTTGGCTGCCATGTGGTTCAGCAGTGTCGTGGCCGAGCCCGCGGGGATGACGGCCGGGCCGGCGTTGACGTCCAGAGCCTGGAGGTCGAACGTCGTGCCACGAGTGTCGGGGATGAACGTGCCGTTCATGAACGTCGCCCAGGCCCCCCAGAGCTTGCAGTACCGGCCCACCCACATGCGGTCCGAGTTGGAGCAGACACCGTGGACGTAGCGGCCTCCATCGCTTATGTAGTAAGCACCGCTCCCGCTCATGCCGCCCCAGACGGTGTCGAAGCAGTGCCCGCCGCCTGTGTTGATTTGGAGCTGGTTGCCAGGGCATGAGTCGAACAGCCCGGACCAGAAGTACATGTCGTCACCGTTGTGCAGACCCGAAATGGGGCAGTCCTCACCCGGATAGCTGCCGTTGTAGTAGGTTTGGCCCGTGACCCAACTGCAGCTTCCGTCCCATGCGGTCCCGAACCAGCCGGTGAGAAAGCCGACGGCGCGCGTGACGTCAATCAAACCCAGGTCGTTATCGAAGCTGCCGCCAGAGGTCCAACCGGACCACGCGCCGAAGCGTGTACCGCGCGCGTAGCCATAGGGATGCTCGGCCCCGTCCTTGGCCGGGTAGACATAGATTTCCTCGGCCCAGTCGAAGATGTCCGGACCGTCGGCCGTCCGACCATACACACAGTGGCCAGCCGTGAGCACGGTTTCGGCGTCGATCATCGTGCCTGAACAGCCGCCCCAACGGTCCTGGCTGGCCTGATCGATGAAGTGAATGATCAGCTTCACGTTCATTCGGTAGGGGAAGTCCTCGGTGTTCGTGATCTTCGACATGTCGGCGAAGGTTCGCAGCATCGTCTCCGCGTCGAAATCGCCTGGATCACCGTCGAAACCGGGCATAAAACCCGGCTCGTCCGACCGCAACGCGTCGATGGGCAATTCAATCGTCTTGCCCGTTACCGCGTCGTGGATGAGCGGCATTCCGGGGTCACGCAAGAGAGGTTGATCCACCGTCATCGGCATCTCGATCGGCAGGATCTGATCGAGCGGAGGGTGGTTGGGGACGAGCGTCAACCCGTCGTCACCCACTCGGAAACCGGGTAGTACCTCCTGCACCTCTTTGGCATCTACCGATGGAACTCCGATCGCAACTGCACTCGGCTCCGGGCTCACCGCCCGTTCATCCATCGCCACCTTTTCGGCGACGAACGCGGCATCGAACGCGCCCGTCACTCGAGGCTCGGACGCTGCCTTCTCTCCTGCTTGGCTGTCTGCCCGAGTCACATGATCGTCAGATCCGATGTCCCCCCAAGAACTGATGGAAATACAGAACACCGAAGCCACGACTAAAGACGTGGCATAGAAGCGTCTCTTCATCACTCTCCTCCGTCAAATCCGTGTTTCACCCCACAGCCCAAAATTGCATAGGACTGCATAATATCAGAACTGACAGCCTGAAACAACCAAAAGTTTCAAGGAGCAGTCGGTTATCGGTCCATCTGGAACATACGATAATTGTGGCCCTGCGCGAGGAGGTCACCGCATCGTTGAGCTGAGTGTCATTGCCGAGGATCGGATCACGCAACTGGTGATCGGCATGTGCCGCGATCGGTCGAGTCGTTGAAGAACATGACTCAGAGGCCGGTCCTTGGCATGTCCGCACATTCAATTGCACACAATAAGACGTATGAACACGAGGTGGGGTAGCGTGTGTGCTTCCAGCCTGCGCATTCACCGGCTGGTCACCTGTTGGAAGCCGATGCCACACGCCGGCGAACTGCGGCGCAACGCGGGAAACGACCTTGCAGAATTTCTATGTTGCTAGCCCGGCAGCTAACGAATGAGCAGCTCGGCGGGCATTATCATCACGACGCCCTCTTTGTGCACGAGTTCGATCCGTTTCAGCGAGCGCATGATCGCCTGCGCCCTCAGCGGGTCGAATTGCGCGATCGTCGGCAGCATGGTTTGAAACAGAGGGACGCTGAGCAGATCTATGGGCATCCGTCCGGTAACGTAGGCGCTGCTGGCTTGAAGACTTGCGTATTCATCGTCTCCCGACGGCACGAACAAATCGAAGATGGTTTTGGGTTCGGGAATCACGCGGATTTCATACTGCCCCAGATTCGCGCGCTGCGAGGCGAATCGGATGGCCTCTTCGAGCCCACCGATCTTGTCGATCAGACCGAGTTCGAGCGCTTGAGCACCGGTGAACACGCGCCCACCGGCAATCTCATCAATGGGTTTGGCGAGACGATCCCCGCGCGCGTCCGTGACGTGCTTCTTGAAGACCTCGTACACGGTGTCCATGTAGTGCCTGATCTTCGCCCGTTCCGCGTCGCTGAACCTGTCGGCGGTACTCATCATGGCGGCCATTTGACCACGCTGCACGGCGTGCCAGTTGATGCCGAGCTTGTCCCACAAGCCGGTGGTCACGATCTTGCCACCCACCACGCCGATCGAGGCCGTGATGGTCGCGGAGTCGGCGAAGATCGTCTCAGCGGCGCAAGTCACGTAGTAACCACCGCTGCCGGCGACGTTGCCCATGGAGACGACGAGCGGTTTCCGGGCGGCCACCCGCCTCGTGGCATCCAGGATGATCTCAGACGCCAGGGCGGAACCCCCGGGCGAATCGATGCGCAGTACCACGGCTTTCACGGAATCATCTTTCGCCGCCTTGTCCAAGGCTTTTCGGATCGTGGTGCTGAAGGCTCCGGCGGTCGTACCGAACGGCGTCGATTCCGCCGCCCCGGGCATGATTGTGCCTTCAACGTACACGATCGCAACGCTGGGTTTCGTGTATACCTTGGGCACCGGATTGAGCAGCTTCATCAGGACCTCGAACATGGCGAAGAAGTTGTCTGCTTTGATGTCGAACGGATCCTTCTCGCCGTAGTCCGTGACGACCTTTGTCGCCCGACCGTACCGGCTCTGAATGTCGGCGATGAAGTCCTGCCGGTGCTTGACCGAGTCGATCAGCCCGGCCTCGAGTGCCTCATCCGCCAGGAAGGGGCCGTTGTCGATCAGGGTGCGGACTCGATCGGCGGACAAACCGCGGGCGTTGGCGATGATCTCGATCAGCTCATCGTAGATGCCGTCGAGCAGCCACCGCGTCATTTCCCGGGATGCCTCGGAGGGCCCGGTGCGCGTGAGAGGTTCGGAAGCTGTCTTGAAATCCCCGCACTGCTCCAAGTCCGCCACGCATCCGATTTTCTCGAGTGCACCACGCAGGTACGGTGTTTCGCCGTAGAGCCCGAGGAGCCATAGTTCGCCGGTGGGTACGATGCTGATGTGTGATGCACCGGTTGCCAACGCGTAAGTGCCCGTGCTCAACGAGTCGGCGTGGATGTAAACCTCCTTATCGACCGCCGCGAACTTTCGTATGGCTTCGTGGATCTCCTGGAGTTGCCCGAATCCCAGGGCGGCGCTCTGCATGTCGATCACGACGGCCACTATGCCGTCGTCGTGACGCGCCTCCTTGAACCGTTCCAGCAAAGCCTTGAGTGACAGCGGTGGTTCACTGCCGAACAACGGTGGGAGGTTCGTCGGTGTCTCCGTCAGCGCCCCTTTGATCTTGAAGTGCGCGATCTGCTTGGCCGTATCGGTGCCACCGCGGAGTGTGCGCAAAGCCTCCTTGAGCTGGGCCTGGGCAAGTGTGGGTGCCGCAAGCAGGGCCAACGTGGCCATTAAGCTCGTCGTTAATCGATTCACACGCCTCATCGGATACGTCCTCCCTATCTGCTCTTGTGATTCAAGATGCCGTCAACACGCCTCACTATGGATATGCTATCCGTCTAATCGGCTAGCTCCAACTCGTTTCGTTCTCACATGACAAATCCTTACAGAGCACAGCCCCACACGACGACTTCTTACTCGCGCCGGGTGTCTGGGGCCGGCTTTTTGTCCGGCACAAACCGTTCGACCAGTGCCGCCCGTCGCCCGGTTCGCCGCGAATACGGAAGCATCAAACAGAACCCCCCGATCGCACACGCGACCCCGGACCACTGCAGCCACAGGATTGGCTGACGGAAGCCCCGCCCGCCCCAGCGGAGGCACACCAAGGCCGTGATCAGCAGCGCCAATCCGCTAAGCGCACGTGCGGCACCGCCTCCCGGTCGGAGCATCAGCAGCCACATCACCGCCAACAAGATCGCCTCGCGAGGCCACGGGAACACCGCGACACCAAACGCCAGGGCTCGGGGCAGTTCGCCCAGCGCACCGAGCCGAAAACGCGGACCGTCCGGTGTCGCGATAATCGCTTTGCGGCCTCCCGGTCCCATGATCTCGCCGTGGTCGGTCTGGACCCACACGTGCGCAAAGTCGCTGACGAGCTGCGCCTCGATCCCCGAACGCCGCAGCAACGACGCCGCCACGACCGCGCGACCGTCGCAGTCCTCCTTGCCCATGCGGATCGCTTCGGCGACGGTCGGGAGGTAGTCCGCCGTACCCCAGGTGTTCCAGTCCCATTCGTACGGGATCGCTTTGTAGACGAAGCGTTCCACAAGCTCGAGCACTTCGCCCGGCGGAAGATCGTCGTGAAGTTGCGGGCGAAGCTCCTCCCACAAAGGCTGCAGCGTCGGTGTATCCGGCTCGATCAGTGCCTCGGGGTCCTGCCAGTGCCGGAAATGCCGCACGAGCAGCGCTGGATTAGGAAAGCACACAGCCACCGTAGCCAGCGCGAAGATCGTCCACTTGATCGGAAGGCGTACAGGCCATCGCAGTCGATTCAACATGAACAGGCCGCCCCTTTGCGCGACGTTCGCTCGCCCGGGTTATTCGTTTGCGGTGCTGACATATTTCGTCGCCGGGCTCACCCCGATCGTCTGGCCGAGCGTCCGTCGAGGCGTATCGTACCAGATGCCACCATGAGCGGGGTCGACGGCCCAACCACTACGTCGGACACCCCGCCGGGTGAGGCCGTCCGGCTTGCGGGGGGGCGGTTGACGGGCGGCACGGGCCTTTGGCCTCGGAGACCCAGGGGCTTGCCTTGCGGTGGCTTTCGGGGTTAGATCGACCGGCCCAGGGTGGCCGTTTGATTCACTGGAGCCCCTGCGGTTGGTTCCGGCCCTTCAGGGCCGCGTTGGCGGGACGTGACACATGACGCTCTTGGTCGCATCGCTTGCATTCGAGAATCTAGGTGAGCTGGAGGTTCGCGCCGAGCGGGCTTGGCGCGAGGGGGCGGAGGCCGTCGAGTTGCGGATCGACTTGTATGGCGGTGATCCCGCAGAGCTTGCTGCATACCTCGAAACACACCGGGGTCGGACATGGATCATCACGTGCCGGAGCGCGAAAGAAGGTGGGTTTCATCAAGGTGACGCGACTGAGCGCATTGCGATGCTGCTCGCCGTCGCGTGCGGAACGAATGCCTATGTCGACGTCGAGTTGGCGGACTGGCCGCGATCGTCGGACGCCCGCCGGGAGCTATGCGATACTCTCGCTGCAGCGAATTTACCGGAGCGTGGGTTCATTCTGTCGGCTCACGACCCGATCGATCTTCCCGGGACCCTCAGCGCGTTGATCGAGGAGACGGCAACGGAGCACGATGTCGCGGCCGGTAAACTCGCGTACGCCGTCGACCACATCGCCGACAGTTTCCACGCCCTTGACTGGATGCGCGAGCACGGTGACGCGATTGCGGCGATGGCCGTCGGGGATGATGGTGCCTGGACACGGGTGCTTTCCAAGAAGCTCGGAGCCTTCGCGGCGTACTGTTCACTCGATCACGAATCGGCGACGGCGCCCGGGCAGCTGACGCTCTGTGAGCTGATCGACCGGTATCGCTGGAGGGAGATCGACGCCTCGACGCGGGTCTTCGGTGTCATCGGTGATCCGGTGGCCCATTCGATGAGCCCGCTCCTGTTCAATTATTGGTTTGCTCAGTCCGGGATCAACGCGGTCTACCTTCCGCTTCACGTCCGCGGCGATGATCGTGACGCGGTGCAGCGGTTCCTCGACGGCTGTCGTGAGAGGCCGTGGCTGGATATCGACGGTCTCAGTGTGACGATTCCCCACAAGACGTCGGCCATGTCGTGGTTGGGCGATCGCACGGATCACATGGCCCGGGGGATCGGTGCGGTCAACACGTTGTCGTTCCGTGGGCGCAAGACGCAGGGCTTCAACACCGACTGTTATGCCGCCTTGTCGTCGCTGACCGATGCCCTGGGGTGCGAGCGGGACGATCTGTTTGGATTGTCCGTCGACGTTCTGGGCACGGGGGGGGCGGCACGTGCGTTGCTCTACGGTCTGCCCATGTTCGGCTGTGACGTGAAGGTATACGGCCGGTCACCGGAAACGGTGCGGAGTCTGGCTGGCGAGTTCGAGGTGCATCCCGCCGCATGGGATAAGCGCACAGTGGGACGCGGAGATGTTCTCATCAACGCCACGAGCGTCGGTCTGTGGCCCGATGTCGATGTCTCGCCAATGCCGCCCGAGGCTCTGGCCGGGCGCCGTCTGGTGTTCGACGTGATCTACAACCCGCCGGAAACGAAGCTGCTTAGAGACGCGCGGGCGGCGGGCGTCGAGACGCTGAGCGGGCTGGACATGTTCGTGCGGCAGGCGGCGATGCAGTTCGTGCTGTGGACCGGGCGCTGTCCGGATGAGCCGACCGGTCGTGATCTCATCATGCGCGAGATCGAGCGGCAAGGGAGTTCGTCATGATGACAAGCCGTGACACTTGCGTCCGGAGAGGATCTATCGCGCTGATCGGTCTTCGAGGATCGGGGAAGACGACCGTCGGTCGCGAGTTGGCCGCGCTGCTCGGAGGGCTGTGTGCCGATACCGACGACCTCATCGTGCGGCACGCAGGCAAGTCGATT
>JAUXGE010000410.1 GCA_030622435.1 Planctomycetota bacterium | reverse complement strand
TGTCGGCGCACACCACCCGTTCCCGGAACGGGCATCGTTTGTCCGCCCTCGTGGTCTGGTCACAACGACCGATCGCTCGATTCGCGATACTCAAGCGTCCTGGCGCAGAGGTGTCTCGCCGGCATCACCGAGTTCGCGTGGGTCGATCCCCAGAGCCTCCATGCGCCGGTAGAGCCTGCTTCGCGAAATGCCAAGCAGACGGGCTGCCAGCGTCCGCTGGCCGTTCGCGCGGTTCAGCGCAGCGAGGATCTCCCGTCTTTCGATGGTCGTCAGAATTTGATCCAATGGTCCCATATCTTCAGAGCCTTCCGTGGGTTGAGCCTGCCCGGTTTCCGTCAATCTATATCGCGGGTCGTCGGTGATAGCCGCTACGTGATCTCCGGCACGTGTGGCTGTGTCCACCGCCTTCTCCCGCAACTCATCCTCAAGCCTCTTGGCCTCCGTAACGTCACGCATGATACCCACGACATGCGTGACCTGGCCCCCTTCACTGTAAACGGGCGAATATGTGGTTTCGACCCAGATGCGCCGACCGTCGCCGTGTCGCACATTCATGCGCTGCCGGGCAGACGGGGTCTCTCCCGCCAATAAGCCCAGCCCGGCACAGAGGATCCCGGAGAGCGGTCGGTCCTGCTCGTCGCGGCAATCCGTCAGTTTGTGGCATGGTTCCGCAGCGCCTGCAACAGATGCGGCATCCATTCCCAAGATCCGCTCGCAGCCGTTGGAGAAGAGTACGATTCGGTGATTGTGATCGATCGCAAACACGCCGTCTACTGCGTGCCGAATTACGTCGTCGAGCGTAAGTTCGCAAGTATCGAGATTGCTGGTCATCGCGCGTTCCCCATTCCATAGTCAGATAACTCGAAATCCGCGCCCCGACTTTGGTACGGGATTATAGT
Source organism: Planctomycetota bacterium (assembly GCA_030622435.1). Lineage (GTDB taxonomy): Bacteria > Planctomycetota > Phycisphaerae > UBA1845 > UBA1845. The sequence goes on along the minus strand of JAUXGE010000410.1, from coordinate 2,274 downwards.
CCCGCGAGTTCAGCGATTCAACACCGGACATCCCGATTCCGAGCAGCCTGCGACGGCGGTGTGTCTGAAATGCTACAAGCACTTGGTGTGCCAGGCACCCCTGGTGTCATATCGGCAGTCCAAGTGCCGTGATCAGGCCAAACCTGTGTCGAAAGAAAGGCGCTTCCGGACGAAGCACGCAACCAAGCCCGGGCTCCTGCGAAACGTCTTTGCAGATACCGAGTCTCTCTCAGGACTGCCAGAAAGAGAGCACTCGGTCCACCTCGGCCTTACTCCCGATAACCAGCGGGGTCCGCTCGTGCAGAGCCGCCGGAATCTTATCGAGAATGCGCTGTGTTCCATCGGTCGCGGCGCCTCCCGCTTGCTCGGCGATGAACGCCAGGGGATTCGCTTCATACAAGAGACGCAGTTTGCCTTTAGGGGCCTTCCGCGTGGGCGGGTAGAGGAAAACACCGCCCTTGAGCAGGGTGCGGTGGAAGTCAGCTACAAGCGAGCCGATGTACCGCTGGCCGTACCCACCGGCTTCCTCTGTCTTGGTCCACTTGAGGTACTCTCTGATACCTTTGGGGAATTGGGCGAAGTAGGCCTCGTTGACGCTGTACGTCCTGCCCATCGGGGGCATCGTGATGTTTTCTCGATGAAGCCGGTACACCCCGATTGCCGGATCGAGGGTGAACATATGGACGCCGTCGCCCGTCGTGTAGGCCATAACCGTGCTGCTGCTGTAGATCACGTAGCCGGCGGCGACCTGCTGATAGCCTGGTTGCAGAATGTGATCCATTACCCTGCCGGCCTCAATCCCCTCCCGGCGCTGCAGCACGGAGAAAATCGTGCCGATCGAGACGTTCACGTCGATGTTGCTGGATCCGTCCAGCGGATCGAACAGCACGATGTACTTGGCCTTTGCGTCCAGTTCCTTCAGGATCCGCGGTTCGTCGTCCTCTTCAGAGACCATGATTCCGACGTTGTCCCGGTAGCCGAGGCTGGCGGCGATCGTCTCGTTGGCGATAACGTCGAGCTTCTGGACCACCTCGCCCTGGACATTCGTTTCGCCCGTTGTGCCGAGTACGTCGACAAGACCGGCGCGCCGGACCTGATCGGAAATGACCTTTGTTGCGAGGGTGATGCCTCCGAGAAGCCAGTTGAACTCGCCGGTTGCTTCCGGGTGCAGCCTACGTTGCCTCTCGAGCACATGTTGCTGGATCGTGTTGAAGGCTATAGGCTTGATGGACGCATTCACGTCTTCTCTCCTTTTGCTGCCCTTGTGGCCGTGATCGACGGCTGGGCGAACACTTCACGAAGACCGCTCCGAACGGCGTTTCAGGCAGGTGCCATGCAGCATGTAATTGCTGCGAAACTCGCATCAACCTGTCACCCGCCGAGATGCCTTGCGTACAGTATCACCGGGACCCGCAAATGCAACCGTCATCCAGCGAATTGATATGGCCCCGAGCCCTTTCTGTGTAGCTCGGCTTCTTGTTCAGGCAGACCGAGATGGATGCCCTCCCCGGGGGGTGTGGCCGCCATGGCTTCCCGCGTCCCTCGATCAGGTGAGTCCGTGACACGACGATCGGCTCATGGTGGATGAGGGCGTCGGTGGCCGATCGTCTCCGGCCCCGACAGCCGATGGCGTCAGAGCCGATGCTCGCTTAGACTTTCGACTCATGTTGGGTGTAGTGATCATCGCTGTCATCGGGCCGCTGGTCGTCTCCCTGTTCGTTACCCGGGTCATACGTTCCTGGTCGCGGCGGAGGGGGTTTGTCGATCAACCGAGCGGACATAAGCAGCACCGGGCGCCCGTTGCCCTTGGGGGAGGAATCGCCCTGATCGTGGCTATCGCGGGGCCGTTGCTGGTTGGAACGGTCCTGGCGTGGATGCTGCACGGGGGCGAATCGCAAACGTGGCTGCCTGCACCCGTCCGCACCCACCTGGACGGGATTTCCTCGAAGCTTCCCGTTCTGATGGCCATACTGGGCGGAGCGATCGTCCTTCACGTGGTGGGTCTGATCGATGATCGCAAGGCGCTGGGGCCTGTCCCGAAGCTCATGGCTCAGATCGCGGTAGCCCTGTTTACGGCCTGGCCAATGGGAATCCGGGCGATCGAGATCCTCCCGGCACCATTGTCGATTGCGCTGACCGTCCTGTGGATCGTCCTGATCACCAATGCCTTCAACTTCCTGGACACCATGGATGGGCCCAGCGCGGGGGTGGCCGCCATTGCCGCCGCTATCTTTGCCATCGCGTCCATGAACGCCGGTCAGATCTTCGTCCCGG
>JAUXGE010000070.1 GCA_030622435.1 Planctomycetota bacterium | reverse complement strand
CGATGCACGGCACGGCGGTAAGTACATTCGCACCCGCGGCGTAGCCAATCGCCTGGTACGTGCGCCCGATCGTCCCGGCCGTGTTGCCGGTCGCACGCAACAGCCCGTGCGCGACCGCGCCCCATGCCGCAAGGAACACGAGCGTGCCGCCGGCCGCGAAAAGCAACGCGACACCGACGACCGCCAGGACTCCGAGCACGGGGACCGATCGCGCCCCTGTCGCGGAGGTAAACCCGACCACGATGATAGGAAGCAGCATAAGCGGCCCGAAGCCGACACTCCACGTCAGCGTGTTCGTCAGGACCGCAAACCACCACGCCTGCCCGGGCGAACTGCTCCTGGGAACCGTCCGCATCAGACGGATCGGATGGATCAGTGCCATGCCGATCGTGGCCAACCAGGCACGGAAGAAACCGCTCCGCTTTCGCTGCAGCCAGGGCATTCGATCAACCTGCGTTTGCTCTTCCTCGACGCCCGACGTCGGCAGGAGCAACATCTCGTCCATATGTACAGGCCGGCCGCATGACGCGCAGTCAAAAGACGCGGGAACCAGGTGACCCTTCGGACCCGTTCCGTAATAACCTTCACCGCAGTGAGGACAGCAGAACCGGACGCTGTTGACCACAAACTCGTACCGGCTCGGCAGAAACGCAGTGCCGCATTCCGGGCAGGTTCGTGACGGAAGGTTCCAGAGACGGTAGCCACATGTTTCGCAACGCATGGGTGGCCTTGAGCAGAATCGAGTCGGGCCGCCGCGTCAGCGCCAGCCGGCATACTCGTTCTTGGACTTTGGAAGAGCCAGCCAGATCAGGAGCAGCACCGGGAACGCGCAACCCCAGATCACGCTAAAGATGACAGAGAACGCACCGATCGCCATGAAAAGGCCGCCGAGACCCGATGGAAGGTTCTGTTGTTCTGCAAGAGCATCGAACTGCCCTTGTTGCATCGTGATGGCCAAGAGGGCAGTGACGAGAACGAGCACCATTTTGACGACGGCCCAGCACCGGCTTGCGGTCACGGCCCAGCGGCGTCGCTGCACCAACCCGATGCCGCTGACCAGGAGCAGGACGGCCGCGCCCAGGGACAGCAGCGAGCTGACCGTGATCCAAAAACCCCACTCTCGAAACTGTTCGAGACCGGCCGTCTGCGCTTCCTTCGGCGCCATCTCGATGATCGCACCCAGGAAAAACGGGGAGACGGCCCCCCAACAGCCCGCCAGACAGCCAAGAGCACCCAGGACAATGGCGATCACGCCGAAGGCCATCGGCCACGAAGGCGGCCCGGGCTGCACACCCAGCGCGCCGGGCTGTCGTGGCGGTGTGGCAGGTTGAGCCCATGGGGTTGTTGACACGATTCGACTCCGATGACACCTTGAAGCCCACACACCGGCCGGGGATGCCGACCCGAACGGTTGATCCCTATTCGACAAGCAGAAACGCGTATCGGTTCATCGTATCCGAGTAGTCACCCAGGACTTCGATGGGCAGGCCGTACTGCCGGGCGGTGCCGAAGACATCGACGCCCATGGCCTCGGGGGTCGGCCGGGCGCCCTCCGGGTTCCTGCAATCAGCCTTCGTACCCGCACATTCGGGGCAGAGATGGCAACTGTCCATGAACAGCAGGAAGGCCTTCCGGTGGCCGCTGATAAACACCTCACGCTCCAGTTCCAGGAGCTTGCGGCTGATAGAGAGCGTCCAGTCATGCCGGTCCTCGGGGTTCTCGACGCTTTTGGCGAAGTGGAACACGGCGGCCTCGGAATAGTCGTTGAAGAACTCGCGGCACTCTTCGACCGAGGGCACGTTCGGCGGGCATGTGGCCGTCCGGCCGTACTCATCGCACCCGAACCGGCACTTCATCCGCACCCAATGCGCCACGACGATCTTCTTCGGATCGATCCACGTGAAGTCGGTGTACCCGTGCTGTCGGAACAACGCTTCAAGCGTTTCACGGTCCGGCATGATTTGTGTCCTCCTCCGAACTTACGTCTGGTGAAGGCTTCAGTATGACATAAACGTTGTTGCTCATCACTCGATTTTGTCGTGTTTCTCCAGATTTTGTCTCCCGCCACGGGTCCCCATACGCCTCGCCGACGGGACCGTAGCGCAGGCTTCCAGCCTGCAGACTCAGTGCTAGCGCAGGCTTCCAGCCCGCAAACACCGTGCTGCATGACTTCGAGCAATCTGTTGGAGTACATGGAGAGTAAGCACTCCGCTTGATCTGGCGCGAGGCGCATCGCCTGGGACGTTCGACCTGATGATTACATCGAGAAGCGGGGTTGTGCTCTCCTACGCACGCAAGCACACTGTATTCAAGGCCGCTCATGCCCTGCGAACGGACTGTGTGGCTTGTGATCGAGAGTTCGAGCCGATATGCAAACGGAGCCGGGTGAGTTGGCGCGGGAAGATTCTCTATTCGACTGGGTTGACGGGGTCGCGCGGTTCCGCGGGCTACCCGTGCAATGGCTCACGCTCACATTGGCCGGACGCACGTTCAAGCTGGCGGGTCTCGCCGACGCGGCCGATCTTCTCGATCAGCCCGATTTCGCGAAAAGGTTCATCGAAGAGGACCGCGCGCCCTACGGCATGGAGTTGTGGCCTTCGGCGGCGATGCTGGCGGCGGATGTCCTTCGTGGAGAGGACGGAGCCGGACGACGCGCGATCGAGATTGGGTGCGGGCTAGGCCTTGTCGCCATGGCGGCGACCCTCATGGGATGGCGTGTGTGTGTGACCGACCACGATCCCACCTCGCTGCGGTTCGCCGAGTACAACGCCGCCCTCAACAACATCGAACTCGCGACGCTAAAGAAGCTCGACTGGAATGAACCTTGCCCCGAGGAGCGCTTCGAGCGTGTCTTCGGCGCCGACCTCCTCTACGAGCGGGCCAACCACATGCCCGTCCTGAAATGCATCGCCGGTCTGCTCGAACCGCAGGGTGTGGCGGCTCTAACCGATCCGAATCGAAGTGTGGCCGACGGGTTCGAGGCTATGGCCCGAGAGTCGGGCTTTGACGTACGAGTGAGCCTTACATCGGACGATCAGGTGCGCGGAAGGAAGGTCGGAGGCCGCCTCCTCTTGCTGCGTTTCAAGGATGCGCTGTAGGTGGGATCTCAGAACTTCGCTACGATGTATCCCCTGCAGAATACACCTGCCTGATGGGGGAATAAACACAAGAAGGACGTGGCGGGCCGGCCGGAGTCGCAACCCCGCCCCGATTCCCACCGCGTCCTTCTCGCTTCATTGACCGAGTCGCTGAACGACCCGGCTTTGTCACTACACCACTACTGCTGCTGGGACCAACAACCACCAGCCGAACACCCCGGCGAGGATAAGCCAAATCCACCAAGATCCAAACATTTTGACTCCTTTCAACCGTCAAAAACTCAGACTCGACGTCACACGGCGTCCCGCGCCGGAACGCCGCTCACGAGGCGGGAAATACACCAGATGCTGCCTGATGTAAAGCATCTGATACACACTTTCCCTTGTGAACATGCCGGCTCCGAACGCAAATGCTCGGCCGACACTATATTCTCGGCTTTCTGCCAGCCGTTCCTCCAAGCCAATGCGGCTGAGCCACCTTCACGAGGGGCCTGAACACGATCCTCATCACCGCCCGAGTGCAGCCTTCAGAACAACCCAGATTTCCTATACCACCTATGCTACTCTAAGCTCCCCATCATTTTTGCTCCAGAATGAGCATGGTCGTGAAATGTTGGGAGGCTGCCTTCGGTGTAGTGTTCGGTCGGTCGCTGCGTGAAAGGACATTTGGATCCGCAGGGACAGCCTCCTGATGCAAGCTGCAGACGCTCTGACTACGGTCTTGATGCACGCCGCTCGAACCGGATGTACCAGCCTGTTACCGTGTCTGCTGTTGTCGCTGTCGCCTTCTCTTTCTGGCGCTCAACTCGGGGGCCTCGCGTATGCACGTCCAGAGGATCCTCAGGGATAGACCCACCAAGTTTCCGGCAGTCCGCACCAGTCCGCCTTTTGACCCGCCCACATCGGGATAGCCTCTCGCATCGGGCTCGCATGACTCCCAGTTGTGAAACAGTCGCCCCCACTTGCTGCTGAGTACGGCCTCGACGCGGGCTCGCCCCCAGCGAGGGTACCAGTAGGTGTCGTGGTACAGAACGCTGGCGATGTAGGACCATGGCGCGAGCCACGTCTTGAGTGACCACTCGAGGAACCCCTTGAGCCGTCCCCAGTAGATGCGGTGTTGCATCCTCGCTGCGAACGTCATTTGCTTGAAGGGGCCGACGAAGTGCCAGTTCTCGCGAGCGGCGGCCTCATCACCGACGGTCTCGATCCGATCAGGATCACCGCAACCGAGCCCGCGCTCGTGCGCCAGGCGGATGAACTTGACGTCATTCAGGGGATCGAAGCCCATCAGCTTGGCGGCGATCGCATCGATCGCCACCTGATCGCTCGACGCCAGCAGCACGTTCTTGACATAGGGCGTCATGCACCGGGGTCCGGGTCCGTCGCCGGCGAATGTCCCGTCCATGACCGCGAAGACACCTCGATGGATCTTCTGTTGGATCGCGAGGAGATCGACCAGCGTTTCGTGAATGACGGGATGGGTCCAGTGTCGATGCTCGTTGAGCAGTCCTCCGAAGGCGTTCTTCATCGCACCGGTCATCGTCGTGAAAACGTGTGTCTTGACGGTGGGCAGGTGGATTATGTTCTCACCGATGAACCGCTTGGGGATGCTGAAGCCGTCGGGATACACGTCGCCCAGAGCCAGGAACTCGTCGACCAGATCCCCCACGGCCTCGTGGATCGGAATCCACTCCTCGCCGGGGTCGTAAAGGTGGATGTTGCGCAGGGAGTGAGCCTCGACCACGGGGAGCTGCTTGTTCTCGCGTTCACCGAGCCGGGCGTCGATCACGACGGTCCGGTTGTGGCATGCGTGCATCAAGTCGGGGTCATATCCGTCACGCTTCATCGCGCGGATGACACCCTCCAATTGCCAGGGAGTCGTCGAGCTGCCTGGGAAGAAGAGGTGCCAACTGATATTCACCTTTAGAGCCGTGTCGGCGTCTTTGGCAATGACGTCCCGGTAGCCGGCCAGGTTCATCAGTCGGTGGTAGTCTTCGAGCACCGTTTCAGGAGTCGTGCGTACGATTGCCACCTTCGACTGATTCATCTCGTTCCCTCATTATTCGAGGCAGTGTCGCCTTCTTTCCGGCAATAGCCTGCCTCGTTCACAGCCGTCTCGGTCAAGGCGATGCCCACAGACCTTCGAGACCCACCGGTCCGAGCAGCGCGTTCTGGTAGGCGATAGCGAGGGCCAGCAAGGTCCACAGGATGATAGTCCCCAGAAGTGGACGATCCCGCAGGACGATCTCGGTCGGTCCGCTGTGGGCTCCCGATTCAGTCAGCATCGCAAAACGAAAGACCCCGTACACGACAAGCGGCAGCGTGTAGAACAGGTGTTCCTTGTGGAACGGCGCCGGATGTCCACCTGTGTCCATCGTGTATAGCAGGAACGTGATTACCGCGATTCCGGCCGACACCGTGATCAGATGGTTGAGCAGGTCGGGAGTGTAGCGAAGCAGCGTCCGGCGGTGAAGCCCCGCGTCGTTCCGGTCGTCGATCATCGAGAGTTCGCACCGCCGCTTGCCAAACCCCATGAACAGGCACAGCGTGAACACGCAAGCTACGAGCCAGGCGGATGTCTCGACGCCGACCGCGAGTGATCCGGCCCATGCCCGCAGAACGAACCCCATCGCCACGATGATCACGTCGAGGATCACGCGCTCTTTCAGGGCGGCCGAGTAGGACAGCGTCATCGCAAGGTACACCAACAACACGACGGTGACGGACCGGTTAAGTGCCCACACGCTGCCCAGCAGGGCCGCCAGCACGAGCACACCGGCCAGAGCGACCGCCAGGCGCGGTTGGATGGCTCCGCGGGCAACCGGACGGTGCCGTTTGATCGGGTGGCGTGCGTCGGCCTCGCGATCCAACACGTCGTTGATCGCATACGTTCCGCTGGCCACCAGACAGAAGGCGACGAACGCACCGAAGGCTTGCAGTGCAGGAGTGACCGAATCGAGCTTAAGAGCGGCGGCGGGTCCGGCGAACACGACAACGTTCTTGACCCACTGCGCAGGGCGCAACAAGCCCAGCCAGTCGCGTACAGTCGCCTGGGCCGATATCGACGAGTTGTCCTTCGCGGCCTCCACGATCTTCAACCTCTCCCAACGCTCCCCGGTCGACCGCGCCGAGTCGACCGCACACCTCCTGACATTATCGACCTTTCCCGGCTCTCGTGCGACCAAGAGGCGGTGAGTGCCTGGAGCATCCTAACAGACCGTTGGGAAAGGTGTAGCGCGGGTTTCCAGCCCGCTTTTTCACCGGCTGGAAGCCGGTGCCACACGAGAAAGAGAGCCTTTTTCAACAGACTGCTTGGGCATCCCAACAAACCGCTGGGAAAGGTGCAACGCGGGCTCGAGGCCTGCGTCCTCACCGGCCGGGAGCCGAGGTTGCGGGACAGCTAAGGAGGGTTCGGGGTAGGCAGGTGGTTCTCCCGGCCACGCCGGGAGGTTCACCTGCCGCCGGTAAACTGCACGTCGACATTCCGTCGGCTCGGAACAACCACCTGCCCTGCGCTTTTTTTGGCGTCCACCGATTCTCCCACGGCCCCGGGAGCCAATACCACACGGGAGAAAGATCGATTTCCTCAACCGGCTGCTATACTACCGGCCGGAACCTGAGGAGTCGGACAACGTGAAGAACACCGGAAACAAAGCCGTCGTGCTCCTGTCAGGCGGCATCGACTCGGCCGTTGCGGCCGCCATGGCACGGGAAAGCGGATTCGATATATACGCGCTGACGATTCGATACGGTCAGCGCCACGCCGTCGAACTGGAGGCCGCAGCGCGGGTGGCGGCGGCGCTGGGAGTAACGCGGCAGTTGGTCGAGACGATAGATCTTCGAGCGTTCGGCGGCTCGGCATTGACGGACACGATAGACGTTCCCAAGACGGACGACACGGCACGAATCGGCAACGGTATCCCGATCACCTACGTCCCCGCGCGAAACACTATCTTCTTGGCGCTGGCCCTTGCCTATGCAGAGACTGTCAGTGCGGGAGACATCTTCATCGGTGTCAACGCCGTGGATTACTCGGGTTATCCCGATTGCCGTCCGGAGTTCATCGAAGCGTTCCAGCGTCTGGCGAACGTTGCCACAAAAGCCGGCGTGGTGGGAAGGACTTTCACCATTCACACTCCACTGATTTCCATGTCCAAGGCCGACATCATTCGTGAGGGTCACCGTCTTGGCATCGATTTCGCAATGACGCATAGCTGCTACGACCCCGCACCAACGGGTCACGCCTGTGGACGATGTGAGAGTTGCCTGCTGCGCAAACAGGGTTTCGACCAGGCCGGTGTTCCCGATCCGACGTCCTATGCATCGTTCGACTGAGGGAGTGTGTGAAAAGCAGGATGCCACTGGTGGCTTGTCCGCCAGTGCCATATGGTGTCACAGCTAGCTGGCCGGGATTCAGCGTAAGTTGCAGACTGAAGGCCTGCTCGACAGTAGACGGTGGCAAGTCCGCCGAAGGTCCCGGCGCGCCGGGACCGCCACCGGATCCGGTCCACACGCACTACCACAAACCTGAAGGGGTTGTCTATTGGATGGCAGCGCGCACCGCGGCTCGTGCGACCCATTCATTCGAATGGATTGTCGGGGTTGACCCAATCCGTGGGCGGTCCCGGCGCGCCGGGACGCTTGCGCATGGCTACTCTCGTAGAGCCTTTCAGGCTGGAAACTCCGAGGCGCCAGGAGTTGGTGACGGCGTTGAGAGTGCCACTGCTGTGGCAGCAGTGAGACTGCCGGAAGCGCGGGACGATCAGTAGTAGCGCGCATCCCCGACGCAGGGTGCCATGCGCAAGCACAGCGCGAGCATGTTTTTCCGCACAACGGACGGGTCAACGAGCATGGCCGCGCCCGGCTTCGCCGGAACTTGACCATGGCACGCGCGTGCGCCAATCGGGGTGTCGCGATCGCTCCCTCACGGTCGCGGATCGGATAAGATGCCAACTGTGCGAATCGCCACACTGGCGCGCATCCCACCCACAAAGGATGACGCCGCATGAAGACCGAACGTATCCTACCCTTCGGCCAGATCGAAGCTCGCCACAGGTCTACGGCCGACCACGAACATGAACAACAACAGGAAGATCGCCCCCGTGCCCAGCCCGTAGTACCACGGCTGCTTGAACACGCTGCACATGACATCGCCCAGTCCCATCGCGGCGACCGCGGCCAGCAGCGCGTAGGGGATCTGCGTCCATACGTGCTCCTCGTGCCGACAGCCGGAGGCAATCGACGAGAGCACAGTCGTGTCGCTGATGGGCGAGCAGTGATCACCGAACACCGCACCGGCCAGAACACTTCCAACCGAGGCGTAGAACAGCGTTAGCGCCGCGGATGTCTCCATACCGGAGACCAACCCGGCCGCGATGCTCACCGTGGCGGGGCAGAGAATACCCATCGTGCCCCACGACGTGCCGGTCGCAAAGGAAATCAAGGCCGCACTGATGAAGATACCCAGGGGAAGCCATTCGGCCGGGAACTCCTGACCTTGGAGATAGACCACGACGACCTCACCCAGCTTCAGGTCCTGAAGGACCCCCGACAGCGCCCAGGCAAGGACCAGGATCACCATCGCGGGGAACATCCGGGCCATGCCGTCAAGCCCCGCGTCCATCATATCGCGTATGGAGCAGGCGCGGGCAAGAAGCGTCAGCAATGCGGCCGACAGCGCGGCAAAGACAGCTCCGTAGAAGATGGACAAGTAAGAATCCGAATAGTGGAGGACGTCGGCCGCCTTGAGCCACCATGCCTGCTGTGCCCAGACGTTCTCACCACCTGGTCCCACCTCGTTCATAAGGGCTTGTGCAGCTGGAGCATGAAAACCGGTCACACCGAGGACGGCCACCGTCCCCCCTACGAGCGCGAGCACGGGCAGAAGCCCAAGCCACCAGCGGGGCGGTGTCTGCTTGGGCTTCTCCGTACCGGGTACCATCGGTACGGGATCAGGCTCGATCTTACTCAGCACCTTTCGCTCGGCACGCTTCATCGGTCCGAAGTCGCGCCCGGTCACGGCAATCAGGAAAACTAGGAACAGCGCGAGAATCGGATAGAACCGGTATGGAATGCTGTACAGGAAAGCCTGCATGCCACCCATCACGTTGCCCTGACTATCGATCAGGAACTCGGGAGCACCGCCCTGGGTGACGACGTTCAAGCCATCCTGGATGTAGCCGATCTCCGCACCGATCCAGGTTCCGATCAGGGCGATCGAGGCTATGGGGGCGGCCGTCGAATCCACAATGTAAGCGAGCTTTGCACGGGAAAGCTTCACTCGATCGAAGACGGACTGCATGGCCGGTCCGACGATCATCGTGTTGGCGTAGTCGTCGAAGAAGACGACCAGCCCCGCAAGCCAGGCCGTGAACGCGCCGCGCCGCGGCGAGTTCGTTTTTCCGGCCACCAGTCGGACGAGCCCCTCGGTCCCGCCGTTCTTGCCGATCACGCCGACCATGAAGCCTATGAGCAGCGTGAATACAATGATCTTGATGTGCCCGTATCCAAATGTGGGGTCAGTGAGGGCACCGACCACATACCTCTCTGCCGCCAGCCGGAACCCGGCAACGACATTGTTCAACGAAGCATACGGATCCCCAGCGGCCAGACAGGGAACCACCATATACGAACCGACCAGGATTCCGATAACAAGTGCGGGCACGACCTGCCTCGCGAGGATGGCCAGCAGTATGGCCACGATCGCCGGGAACAGAACCCACATGTTGTACGACGTGGGGTCCCTTGGAGCGATGGACGTGCCAGCCGCAGCAGCGTCGGAGTCAACATCGCCGGGATCGGTCGCCGTGGACTCCGTCTCCGCCGGCGGCGGCGCGGGTTGCTCCAGTTGGGCGGTCTCGCGGGCCGATTCGCCAATTGGTGACACGTCCAATCCTGCGGATGTGTCATCCTCCGAATTCGCATTCTCAGTAGCGGCAGGCTCCTGGGTAGGTCGAGCCGTCCCCTTGTCCTGCGCGGATGCGGGCAAGGTCGAGATGATCCAGGCCGCGGCCAGCACCAGGACCAGCGCCCAACCCATCCTCCTCATCCAGCCGGCTTCGGTAAAGCGTGAAGCAGTCACGATTGGCTCCCTTCGTGCTCAGCGTGTGTGCTCATACGGTCAGGCAGCGACCGTGTCGTTGTCTGGTCCGTGCCGGTCGTCGCCGATGCGTCCCGCGCCACTCGCAGCATTTCGCGCCCGGCGACTGGAGAGTGTACGAAACCGCTCCCCATGATCAAACGAACCTGAGAAGTCGGACACGTCCCTTTGTATATATTAGATTCGGCTCGCGCGCGTCTGATATTGTGGCGTAATGTCGAAAAACGTCTGTCTGACGCGAATATTCACACTTACGACCGAATCAGGATTATGATCAGGTGCTATGGCCGCGAGCCGGGCCACTCTGCGACGGCACACATGCCGACCCCGGCCAAGCGCCCTGGCGGTCCTGCGTCACAGGAAAAGATCGTGTCAGCAGAGTTCGTGAAAACGAGGCGGGTAACGGTCCGGACACTCGACGTGCCGCTCGCCCTACTCGCGCCTCGACGGGTTTTCGCCCGGGTGGAGGACGTTCCAGCCTACGGCTGGCCTCTCGTCGTGTTGCTGGTGGCCGTCACGCTCATCGGATACGCCACGATCGAAACAGGGCTCATCGACCGGGAGGTGGAACGCCGCGTCCAAGAGGGCATTGCGGCCATGGCAATGGAGCAGACGGATATCGTCGAGCAATCGGCGATCAGCAAGATGATCGAGGAGAGGCGGGAAGAAGGTGAGTTCTTCCGCCTCATGACGCGTGTACAGGTTCTGGGCGCCAGACCGCTGGCGTCTCTGGCAACGATCCTCCTGCTCTCGGCCGTGTTCTATGGGATCGTGGCGCTGACCGGAAAGAAGCCCGAATGGCACACCCTGCTGACGATCTTCGTATTCGCCGGGTTTGTGGATGTCATCCAGGCGATAGTGCGCCTCGGGTTCATGCTGCGATACGAGACGTTGGCCGTGGATACGTCACTGGCACCCGTGGTCGAGTTGATGAAGCTCGACGGCGATGGGGCTGTAATGACCCTGACCGCTCTGGCGGGTTTGCTCTCGGCATTTGATCCGTTTCGGGTCTGGTTCTGGATCATCGTCGGGTGCGGGTTGGCGACAACGTCACAGCTACGCGGCTGGAAGGTCTGGGTTTGCTGCATCGTGTGTTGGCTGATCGCGGCCGGAGCGAGGACAGGTATCTTAGTGGCGACGATCAGTCAGGGCTAGCCGACTTGGGCGTCCGCCACGGCTAAAGCCATGGGCCACCCACCCCGTGCAGTGCACGGGTTGACTGACGGTGCCGCAAGGATGAATGGGATAGGCTCTCGAGGCAGGACTCGGCGGTCTCTCTGTGCGGCGGCCTTACTGTTGCGGATCGGAGTGAGAAATGAAATCGGTGATCGGGACTGTGGTGCTCGCCTGCGTTGTAGTCGGTTTGTACTTCCTCAACGATGCCACGCGCACCGAAGACGGGAAGAGCGTCCTGCACGTCGCAACGGAGCTTCCTATAACTGTAAAGGTCGCCCAGCCTCAGCAACGCATCATCATCCGTACCGTCCAGGCACCGGGCGAGGTGGAGCCGATTTCCGAAGTCGACATCAGCGGTGAAGTAGTCTCGAAGATCCTCGAGATGCCGGTCGAAGAGGGCGACCCCGTGAAGAAGGGTGACCTGCTCTGCCGGCTCGATGACGCCGATCTCAGCGCCCGAGTCACATCGGCGGAAGCGAACGTCGCAAAACTGAAGGCGATCATCACGCAGGCTGAAGCGGACTTCGAGAAAGCGAATCGTGACTACAAACGCCAGTTGCGGCTCGTGGAGACCGAGTCGACATCCACGACGGAACTGGCTGACTACCGGACGGCGCTGGTTCGGGCACGCGCGTTCGTCGAAATCCGCAGGCAGGAGCTTGTCGAGGCCGAGGCAAGGCAGCAGTCGGCCCTCCAAGACCTCGAGAAGACCGTCATCACCGCACCCATCGACGGGATCGTTTCCCAGCTCTTCGCAAAACAGGGTGAGGTCGTAATCACCGGGACGATGAACAATCCGGGCACGCGCATTATGGTCATCTCCGACATGTCGAAGATGCAGGTTCGCTGTCGCGTCGACGAGACGGATGCCCCGCTTGTCGAGAACGGGCAGACCGCGCAAATCTACCTTCAGTCGGACATGCAGCGGGCCGTTCCCGGGCACGTGCTCCGTGTGGCCGCGAAAGGCACCAAACCCCAGGGACGGGACGTTGTCACCTTCGAAACGCTCATCATCGTCGACTCCGACGACGACCACGTCAGACCGGGCATGACGGCCAACGTCGAGATTGAAGTCGCTCAGAGCGAAAACGCGCTGACCATACCGGTCGAGGCCGTCGCCCATCGCAAACGCCGCAACCTCCCCGAGAAGCTCGTCCAGAGCCTCGACGGCAAGACGGGCGAAGAAACCTCCGTTCAGACACGCACTCGACGCGCGGCCGAGTACCTGAAAGTCGTCTTTTGCATAGAAGATGATGTCGTACACCCCAAACTGGTCGAGACGGGAATCAGCGACGCAACCGGCGTGGAAATCCTCGCGGGCATTACGGTCGAGAATCGGATTGTCACGGGCCCATTTCGCAGCCTGGATCAGCTCAAGGACGGATCCAAAATAAAGATCGAGGACGAGTCGCAAAAGGAAAAACAGGACGAACCAGGTCAGGACGAGACGCCGGACGAGGCAATTGCCGACGGGGAGAAAGAGGATTCACCCGGTCAGGACGAGGCGTCGGACGAAGCAAATGCGGACACCGAGACCGAACCAACGCAAACCGTCGCGGGGAGGGATTGATGGTCACACATACACCACAACAGAACGGCTCCCCGGTCATCGAGCTGATCGACCTTCACAAAATCTACCGCGTGGGAATGGAACTGGTGCACGCGCTGAGGGGAGTCTCCGTCTCGATTCGTGAGAACGAGTACGTGGCGATCATGGGCCCTTCGGGCTCGGGCAAGAGCACGATGATGAACATCCTCGGGTGTCTCGATGTACTCACCGAGGGCACCTACCGGCTGAGCGGTCAGGATGTCTCTCGCCTGTCACAATCCAAACTGGCGCGGATTCGCGGGCGACGGATCGGATTCGTCTTCCAATCGTTCGAGTTGCTCCCGCGAACCACGGCACTCAAAAACGTCGAACTCCCGCTCATCTACTCCCGCGCGCCTCACCGGCGCCAGCGGGCCATCGAGGCAATGAAGCGGGTGAGCCTGGAGGATCGCGGTCACCACCATCCCAACCAACTCTCCGGCGGACAGAAGCAGCGCGTGGCCATCGCCCGCGCACTTGCCCAGGAACCGGATATCATCCTCGCCGACGAGCCGACCGGCAACCTCGATAGCACCACCGGCGAGGAAATCATGGACGTCTTCGACTCCCTGCAAGCCGAGGGACAGACCATTGTAATCGTCACGCACGAGGACCATATCGCACAACGCTGCCACCGTGTAATCAAGTTGGTCGACGGCCGCATCGTCTTGGATACGACCGATTACCGGACGGGGGTAATCCCGCCCGTAACGAAACCGGTCCAGCGCCCGGCCAGTGAGGTGATCGTGTGATAAGGAAGGTGCTGCGATTCTCGGTCGTTGTGATCCTGTTTCTGCCCAACCGGACGGCCTCGCTGGCGATCAACGTGGCCACCGCCCTCATCCAGATTTGGGCGAACAAGATTCGCTCGCTCTTGACCGTCCTCGGAATCATCATCGCCGTAATGTCGATCATCACCGTCGTGTCCTTCGTCCAGGGAATGGGGGATTACTTCACGAATTTCCTGAGAGGACTCGGCACGAACCTGATGGTCGTCTATCCCGAGTGGATTCGGGGACCGCGCGGCGAATACCTTCGACGTGCGGAAATGCACATCGAGGATATTCATGCGGTCGACGCCACGGCTACGGCCGTCCGCAGGACAACACCGCGAATCTGGGCTGCCGCGACGATCGAGTATGGGCGGCAACAGCAAACCGGCGTGACCCTAATAGCCGCCAACCAGCTCTTCCAGCCTATCCGCAACTTCTACGTGGACAAGGGACGCTTCTTCGGCGCGGTCGATGTGGATAACACGGCACAGGTCTGCGTCCTGGGGCGCGAACTCCTGCGCAAGCTCGAATGCGACGAGTCCATCGTCGATGACTTCATACACATCGACAGCCAGCGATTCAAGGTCATAGGCCTGCTCGAAGCCAAGGGCAGCTTCATGGGAGACAACCAGGACGAACTCGTCATCATTCCCTGGACGACAGGGCTGAAGATGTACCCCTACACCCGCAACTACCTCGGCTTCTACGTCGAGGCGACCGGTGAAGACCAGATCGCCCAGGCGGAAGGGCAACTCGTGCGCGTCCTGCGGCAGCGGCACGGCCTCAAACCCGGACAACCCAACGACTTCGGCATATTCAAACAGGACCAGGTCCTGCGGGAATTCAACCAGGTCAAAGTCATCGCCACCAGCGTGCTCGCGGGAATCGTCAGTATCTCTCTGCTCGTCGGCGGCATCGGAATCATGAATGTCATGCTCGTGTCAGTGACCGAGCGAACACGGGAGATCGGTCTGCGCAAAAGTGTCGGAGCGCGGCGCAGAGATATCCTCTCGCAGTTCCTCACCGAGGCCGTGGTCTTGAGCACCGTCGGCGGCGGAATAGGCATCGTCCTGGGCTACGCGGTCGCCAACGTCGCAACACTCCACCCGCAGATGGTGGACGTCAGCGTCCCCTTGTGGTCCGTCCTCCTTGCACTGGGCTTCTCCGCCGGCGTGGGCGTGTTTTTCGGCATAGTCCCCGCCTTCAAGGCCGCAATCGTCCACCCCATCGACGCCCTGCGCCACGAATAGAACGATACGGAATCCGGTCGCTCCTTAACACCTCCAGGGGGTCGTTCCTGCGGATCGGCGTCGTGTTCTGCCATCGGAACATTCTGACGCCCGATTGGACTGCTCTACCTCACTACGTGGAAGTCGCGGGCTCCTATAATCATGAACTTCCCGGCACCGGAGGATCCGGACAGAGTCTCAGGAGGCACACCCCAATCTGCGAGTCTTCATGGGGAATGCGGGCGGCCAAAGCGTTGTTTCTCGCTGGAGGCGGCGATTTGGCCAGCCTCCAAATGGCCGCCGAAACAGACACGGATCCGGAGGCACAGGCTCGCCGAACGCTACTCTTCTTGGAACAGGCTTGATACAATACGGT
>JAUXGE010000221.1 GCA_030622435.1 Planctomycetota bacterium | reverse complement strand
GTAAGCCTCATCCAGAAACGACTGCAACTGGTACGCTCAAACTGAACCGCCGTGTACGGAACCGTTCGCACGGTGGTGTGGGAGGACGGCGGGGGTGACCCCGCCTCCTACCCGATCCGCGCGCATCGGTTACGACAATCGCGATAGTGTGGCTTCCCGAAACCGCGTCACCCGTGCGCCAGACGAAGCTCACGCCGGATGAGGTGCCGTAAGCGGAGCTGACCAGGGCCGAGACTCCGTCCACGAGCCACTCCACGGTCGCCAGACCGTCTGAATCGCTCACCGTGGCCATGACTTCGACATCCCCGGACACAAGCGACCCATCCTGCGGCGTGCTGAATACGATTCCCGACGATGAGCTAGTCGTATCGCTGTATAAGTGGCGGAATGTGACCGTCACCGACTTGGCACTTGACGCGTTGCCGGCCAGGTCCGTTGCCACGAACGTTAGCTTGTGTGAGCCCGTCGAGAAATCCCCGGTATCGATGACGAAGCTGAAGGGGTACCGAGTATCTGTGGCATAGGGAATGTCGTCGATCGAGAGCACGACGTCGGCCACGCCCCAGCGATCAGTGGCCGTCACCCTTGCAACGTACCGGCCTCTGATCACCGCACGGTTGGAGGGCCGGATGATTCGCACCGTCGGTGGTGTCGAGTCCTCTTCGTACGGAGTGGCTGCCGCCTCTTCAACGGCGGCGGCTGCATCGACCGCCCCGACCCCGTACACGTTGTCCTCGCCTCGGGCTCCGAGGTCGACCGCAGTCGTGAGGATTGCGGACTGGATCGACACCGGTCGCAGATCGGGGTTGGCCGACCAGGACAATGCCGCGACGCCGGAAACGATCGGGGCGGCGAAGGATGTTCCGTTGGCCATCCCGTAATCGCCGTCTCGCTCGGTCGATCGGATGGCCGTTCCCGGGGCGACCAGATCGACGAACGGTCCGCGATCCGAGAAAGACGCTATTCGGTTGGTTGTTGAAACCGCTCCGACGAACAGTGCCTCGCTGTATCCCGCCGACGTCGTAGAGCCGCCTCCATTGCCGGCGCTGATAACCACGAGACTGCCGCGGTTGAATGCCACCTGAGCCGCTGCCTTCACGATCCGGTTGGACCAGAGAGGTGCGAAGCTGACGTTGATGACGCTCGCGTCATGGGCGACGGCCCAGAGGATACCGGCCGCGACGTCCCGTGCAGATGAGCGACCGGTCCGATCGGTGGCGCGAATCGCCAGGAGCGGACAATCCCAGGTCATCCCGGTTACGCCCGTGAGGTTGTCGGACGATGCCGCCACAACCCCAGCGACGAGCGTCCCGTGCCCCGCGATGTCATCAAAGTCATCGTTGTCGTCGTAGACGTTCCAGCCGTCCAGGATCCGGTCCTCGAGGTCGGGATGATCCGGATCGACGCCGGTGTCTACGATGGCGATGATCACTCCCTCGGCCCCGACGGTCGTATCCCAGGCATCCTCCGCGTTGACCTGTGGCAGGTGGGCTTGTCGGCTGAACATCGGATCGTTGGGCGTTTCGTTTGCCTCGTGTAGGTAGTTCTTCTGGACGGTCTCGATCAGGCCGCTCTCAGCCAGTTGTGTGGCGATCGTATCGAACTCTTCGACCGGTACGCTCAGGACCGTCATGTCGATCTCGGTGAGCACCTCGACCACGGTTGCCCCGACATCTGTGTACAACGCCGCCAACGCCACGGGATCAGCGCCGGGGAAAGGTTGAACAAGCAGCTCATCCTCGATGAACTCGAGGTCGGCCATCAGCGGATCGGCGTCTTCGGTGAAGAGGATGTCCGCCGTCGGATCGACGAGTTCGACAGGGGGAACGCACGCCGGCGCCAGGCAGGCGAGGCAGATGCTTCCCCATTTGCATGCATTCAGCTTGCACATAGTGTTCATCTCTCTATGTCGGCGGTCCCGCGCAGTGGGTTATCGGGCACCGCCGGCGGAAAGTCGGAGGTTCTCCAATATAAATATCCGATTCAGAGTGACCCGATGCACGGGCGTGAGGCGAGTTTCGCAAACCATTCGGCGCCCAGCCCCCATAACACTGAGTGGATCACCAAGCCTGCTGATCTGGTCGACGGATCAGGGCACACTCTTGATCCGTTAACGAGCAAGTGAAAGGCTCCGAACCGGCAGGGGCCAGACACCGGATTAGGGTTCGCCGCACCGGCAAGGGGGCGAGCTGATCTCATTCGTAGCACCTGGACTGACCGATAATCTTTCAGAGCCGAAACGAGATTGACCAGAAGTGCGCGCGCCACATACCGGTCGCGCCGTCATCGGGCCGCGATAGGAGCATCCTTTGAAAATCGGTGTATTCGACCAAGGTTGGTGGAGTGGGGCATGTGAGAAACTCGGGCACGAAGTGCTCGGTTTGCCCGTGGCGGAGCATCCCAGCGGCAACGCCTACGCCGCCGACCTGGCCGCTCGGGTGACGAACGGGACTCGTGCGACGGAGATCCTGGCTGCTCAGGATGTCGATCTGCTCTTGGACAACGGCGCGGCCGGACTCGGCTTCGTTCGGGGCGGCGGGGACGTCGACGAACTGAAGCTGGCCCACGAGGGCGCGGGCAAACCGCTCTTCTCCCACTTCATCGATCCTGTTGTCACGGCGTTGCAGGGTCTCGCCTGGCCGGCGGTCTGGCAGTGCATGCAGAGCGATAGCTGGCTGAAGGGTGTATGGGATCGTGCCCAGGTGACGGAGTTGAAACGATTCGGTATCCCGAACGTCATACACTTTCCCATGGCGGCGCCGGATCGCGAATATGACACCAGCCCACCGGATCCGTCACGCTGCAAGCCGATCGTGTCGTTCATCGGCGGGCAGAACACGAACTACTTCGCATCTAATGTGAACGTGCCGACATCCAGCTTGTTGGCGGGCACTTTTGCACAGGCGGTGCGTGGTGATCTTCCGGACCTGACGTTCTACGAAATCTATCACGACATGTACGGTCTGGGCGAGCCGATCACCCCGGACGATACGATGGAGGTGCGTGCCAACAAGACGCTGGCCTACTTCAACGCGAAGCTCTTTTTCAGCGCCGCCCTCTGCCTCCGCAACCGGGACCGCTTCGTGATCTACCTGAAACGCAAGCTCGGCGATCTGTTTCACCTTGTCGGCGCGAGGTGGGGTGAGGCCTATGGTCTGGGGACCGCACCGCGGATCGATCCGGCCGAGGCTTATTTCCAGCATTTCCGTGAGGCCGCCATCAATTTGAACTTCGTCAACGGCAATGCCGAGACGGGCTTGAACATGCGGCACTACGAAGTGACGGCCGCAGGCGGTTTCATGCTGTGCTACTACCAACCGGAGATCGAAGAACACTTCGAGGTCGGCAAGGAATGTGCAGTCTTTCGCGACGAGATCGATCTACTCGAGAAGATCGATTACTACCTGAAGCATCCGGAAGAGCGCGCCGCGATCGCCCTGGCCGGTCAGAAGCGGACCCTGTCCACCCATCTCTACAGCCATCGACTCGAGAGTCTGCTCCGACTTGTCTGTCCGCGCCCGTTTCCCGTGGATTACGCCTCGACGAAGTGTTGGGACGACATCAAGTCCCTCGTGCCGGAGGCCGGCATCGTCTTGGACTGCGGTGCCAACATCGGCCAGACGGCGCAGTCGTTCCGTAACCTGTATCCGGCCGCTGAGATCTACGCGTTCGAGCCGGTCTCGAAGGTCTTCGAAACGCTTCGCACGAAGTGCGATGCCCTGGGTGTGCATCCGGTGCGCAAGGCCGTTGGCGACCATGACGACAAGGCCACGATTCACCTGACCACGAGCCCTGAGGCCAACTCCCTGTTCGGCTTCGAGATCGGTAACCCTTGCGCCGAGTGGACTCGGGTTGTGGGAAGCGAAGAAGTGGATGTCTGCACGCTGGACCGGTGGTGCCAGGATAATGACATCGATCCGAAAAGGGTCGACATTCTGAAGCTCGATGTTCAAGGCGCCGAGTTGCCGGCTCTGAAAGGTGCACGCAAGCTGCTCGAGACCACGAAGGCCGTCTACCTGGAAGTGTCCTTCGTACCGATCTACAAAGACATGCCCCTCTTCGGAGAGATTGACACGTTCCTGACCGGCCACGGCTTCCGCCGCCACGCAATCTACCCTTCCGATCAGCCGCACAATTGGGGCGATGCCCTGTACGCGAAGGTGTGATGGGATTGCGGATTGCGGATTGGCGATTGCGGATTGGACGGGTGGCCCATGGCTTCAGCCGTGGGGAAGTCGAATCGTTATGCTTCCGTCATGCCAACGCATTTGAAACGATTCAACGAGCCAGGGCATGTGCACTTCTGGACGATCTCGTGTCATCGACGTCTGGGGTTCTTTCATCACGACGGCATTAAGCAAATCGTCGTCGAGGCATTGAGATTGCTACAAGAGAAGTTCAGAGTGTGCCTCGTCGGATATGTGGTCATGCCTGAGCACGTGCACGCATTGCTCTATCCACAAAAGCGAGAGTGTGACCGGCCTACTGACATTTCCCGCCTGCTGAATTCGTTCAAGCAGCGTGTCGGTTACTACGGCAAGGCATGGCTGCGCGAGTATTGGAGATCGCACGGGCGCTTGTGATCGTCAACTCTGACGGACTGGGCGCGCGGCGATGAAAAGGGCAAGCCGATCTGGAACACACGTGGTTACGATTTCAACGTCCTTCGGCAAGACACGTTGATCGAGAAGCTGGAATACTGCCATAAGAACCCGATCACACGCGGTCTGGTGGAGCGTGCTGAGGATTGGCCTTGGAGCAGCTACCGGTTCTATGAGTTCGAGGATCGGACGGTCTTGGCGATGGATTGGGATGGTGCATGGCCAATCGTGTGGTAGGCGGTGAAAGGGGATTCGACTCCCCCACTGCTAAAGCAATGGGCCACCCTACGGTTTGCTACTTCATGGCCTCGACGAATACGCGCTGGGCGGCCTGGACTCCTGCGCCTATGGTCACCTTGTAGCCCTGCGCCGCGAGCGCCATCTCGAGCGCTGCGATCACGCCTATGGTGTCGAACGCATCTACGTACCCCATGTGCGAGAATCGGATGATCCGGCCCTTGAGTTCGCCCTGCCCCCCGGCGATCTGGAAACCGTACTTCTCCCGCATGGTCTTCCGGAGTGCGCCTTCATCCACGCCGTCGGGTACGACCATGGCCGTGACCGAATCGACCGGATCGGCCGGGTATACCTTCATCCCGAGCGCCTCGGCCGCCGCCCGCGTTCCGCGGGCTAGCATGGCCGTCTCGGCCCAAACGTCCTCGAGGCCTCGCTCCTTGACAATCTGCAGCGCCTTGAGGGCTCCACGTACGAGTGTCAGCGCGGGTGTGTAGGGTGCGTCGAAAGTCTCATGGGACTTGCGGTATGCCTTGAGGTCGTTGTAGAGGGTCGGCATCTTGCCGGAGTCGATGCGCTCCCACGCGCGATCGCCGACGGCCGCCACCCCGAGCCCGGGGGGCAGCATCATAGCCTTCTGCGAACCGGTCACGTACACATCCACGCCCCAGTCGTCCATCTTGACGGGCAGCGCCCCGACGGCCGTGATCCCGTCCACGAGTAAGAGAGCCCCGCGCTCGCGAGTGAGGCGTGCGATGCCCTCGACGTCGCTGAGTGCCGTCGTTGACGTCTCGCTGTGGACGACGACGACGGTGTCGATCTTGGGATCGGCATCCATGGCCTTTTGAATGTCGCTCACCTTGGCACCGTGGCCCCACTCGATGTCGAGCGAGGTGTGATCGATGCTGAAGGCCTGGCAGACCTTGGTCCATCGTTCGGAGAACTTGCCGTTCCTAATCACGAGTGCCTTGTGCCCGGGCGGGCAGCAGCCGACGATCGCCCCCTCCATGGCCGCCGTCCCGCTACCGGTGAAGAGCATGCAGAGCGACTTGGTCTGGAACAGGTACTGCAAGAGCTCGTGGACCTGTTTGTACATGTTCCGGTAGAAGGCCGTTCGATGGTGCTCCATCGGCCTGGCCATCTCCAGCAAGACCTCCTCGGGAACCATTGTCGGACCGGGTGTGAACAGCCGTGATTTCTTCATAAGTCAGTCCCCTTGTGCAGCTTCTTCGATACCTGTTCTCAGTAGCCAAAGCGGCATTATACGAACGCAGGGACAAACGCCCAGTCCCGTAGCGGTGGGACAGTGGGGTAAGCATCTTTATGACGCCTAAGCCGTGTGCCACTGCTCTTAGAGCAGTGTTTCGATGCCACCGATTCATTTGGCACTGCTCACAGAGCAGTGGCACACGTGGGCGCTGGTCACCAGCGTCATCTGCAGCCCACGCACGGGCTTACTGAATGTTTGCCTCCTGACGACGCCCAACGTCCATGCAAGTCTCGTTCCGCCGCTTCGCGTGCCCGACGGGCCTTGTCATGTGCGTGAATGCCAATGACCCTTGTGTCGATTATGTGGCGCCTGGTGACGTCTTGATGAGAGCCACGGCCGGTGCTGATCAAGAGTCGGGTCTGCGGACCCTGCCTACCGCCTCCGAACATGCTGGGACACCTACTTTTGGGCAGACCTTCGGGCTGCCGCGTGACACGCTGTCCGTGCCGGTCGCGGCCGAGATCGACGATCTTGCCGATCTCTTTGGCCGGGATCCCCGTCGGGTTCGATAGGGGCGGGTGGTTCCAGTCACACTTTTAGATGGGTTCGTTTCGTATATTCATTTTCATTATGGTTCGTCCGTCGAGGTCTGGAGGACGCGTTGTGGGCTCCGGCGGCGCTCACGGCCAGGAACGAATTTGCTCATGGTTGAAGCTCCTTTGCTATGGTTGGGCGGCGCGGCGCGCGGCCCGACCGCTGGCCAACGCGGAAGGGTAAGGCATGCAGCACTCGTGGGCGCGGCATCGCCCTCCTGCTTCTACGGTAATAACTTGACGGGCGCTCGCTCTGGAAGGGTATGTTGAGCGATCAGGTAAAGGATGAAGAGCGTGGGGGGGCGGGGAATTACGAATTACGAGTTACGAATTATGAATGGACCTCTGATGCGAGGGGCGCTCGGTACGTCACGCAGCGGGTGGTTCGTTCGGCTCCCCCGCCGCTGAAGCGGGCGGGGCACCCGCAGAATGCGGAATGTCGGAGGGCGAATTTGGAGGAAGGTGCCCATATATGGGCCGCGCGGCCAAGGGCGGCTGTGCTACACAGCACTGGCGGGCGAGCCGCCAGTGGCACCCGATGCCATGGTGATGGCACACGTCGTTGTAGAACCCTTTCAGGGTTCGGGGGACATGGTCGGGTCGTTACCCAGGGTGCGCTGCGCGACCCTGGGCTACTGTCTTGAACCCCTTCGGGGTACGGGCGTTGCAGCACCGTGTAGGGCACGTGGGTGGTGTGGAGCCCGACGGAGCCGATTGCCCAGCGGACCGCAAGGAGGTCGTGAGACAGGGCGTTGTCGGGAAGGTCAAAGGTGTCGTCGGGGTCGATGTCGAGCGTGAGTCAGAGGCGAGAGCGTCGGCTTGGATGTTTCTGCGGTGGGAGACCATAGAGTTTGCTGAGTCATCAAAGCAAACAGGTTGCGCGGTGTTTAGTGGCAATGAGGCCGATAATGACACGCGATTGGGGCACTTGGCTGGTACAGCAGCAGGCGTGCGGAGGCTCTCCGTTTTGCGCGGAATTCGTTTCTTGCCTTTCATTTGGTTTAGGGTTTATACTTATCGGTGCAACTTGCATCCGAATCATAAGGGCTGATCGGCAAGCATGCCGGCGCGAGCGTCCTTGCTCGAGTGAGTGCCGGTTGGCCGTGGTGGTGTGCAGGTTCTGTCAACTCGTTCTCGGAGCAGCGACATGGCAACGCGCATGTGTCTGACGGTGGCCGCGGCTTTTGTGTTTTGCACTTCGTTGGCACAGGCAGGGCCGGTTTTCGACGAAGACCCGTACATCGTCGTGGACTTGGTGCCGGACAACCCCGGCCCCTACTACGGCGGGGAAGAAGTCGGCGTTGACGTCTGGCACAGAGCAGAGAATATCGATGCGGACCTCTGGCTGCGTCTCGCCAGATTCGGTGTTGGCGACTCGGATGCGGCTCTGACGCTGGATCCCACGTTTTCCT
>JAUXGE010000223.1 GCA_030622435.1 Planctomycetota bacterium | reverse complement strand
TACCCCGACCGACACCTGGCCGTCATGACCCGAGGCAGGAGCCCAGTGCGGTAGTCCCGCACGCTGGGATCTGTGGAGGGGGTCCCGGGCAACCGGGATCCCTACTCCGACACCGATTTTGGATAGCCGTGTGTTGAAGAAGTGTGACACGGGGGTTTAACCCGTGCTTGCATTGATTGAAAACCGGTGCCACAGTAAGGTCGGTGCATTGTTTCAACGGACTGATAGCGCGTACCTTCTCTCTGCGAGTCCGTCCCCCACCCATACCGGCGATGCCACGAGACGACTGTTCGACCCATCCAAGCGCCGGGATGGATGGGGCACCTGCGCTTGGCCGCAAGGAGTGTCGAGGTCCTGGCACTATTCGCCTCGGCGACTATGCACCGCTTCTCTTGGCGGGGTATCCCAAACCCTCGAGGATTGCCACTACGCGTTTCGTGTGATCGCCCTGAATCTCGAGGACACCCCCGGTCACGGTCCCGCCGGCTGCGCAGGCCGACCTGAACTGCCGCAGAATCGCGCGCAGATCGGACGCCGAAGGGTCCAGACCCTCCACGACGGTCACGATCTTGCCCTTTCGGCGTTTCTCGCGGCGGATGCGGACGGGCTGGTCCTTGGGCAGCAGCACGTCCCCTTCGGCATCGTGGGGGCAGGTGCATTGATCCAGCGGCTTCTCGCAAACATGGCAGGAAACCGGCCGTTCCAGCGGTGTACCAGCGAAGAACCCGGACATCCCCGCATGGTACGGGAACCCAGAGGCGCGGTCGACGGGCTTTTCGGGGCGCCGGTGAGTGAGTATCGTTTGCGGTGATGAAGGACTTTCATGAAGAGCAAACGATTCGCATCACCTGCGCCCCCGGTCTGGTTGACTACCTGCGGCGCGAGGTCGAGGAGCTTGGTTACACGGTCGATTCATTTCGGCCGACGGGCCTGGAGATCACAGCCGGCATGCACGATGCCATGCGCCTGAATCTCTTTCTACGCACCGCGTTCAACGTGCTTGTCCTTATCGATAAATTCACCTGCGCCGATCCGGACGAACTGTACGAGCATGTGCGCGCGCTGCGGTGGGAGGAGATGATCTCACCCGATGAGTACCTCAGCGTGGTCTCGAGCGTGAACACGCCGACCATCAACGATTGGCGGTTCGCAAGCCTCAAGGTCAAAGACGCCATCGTGGACCGCGTGGCGTCGGTAGCCGGCGCTCGGCCGAATTCCGGGCCGCTGCGGGAAAACTTCGTCGTCCATCTCTATTGGAACGGGGACGATGCCCAGCTTTTCCTGAACACTTCCGGGCGGAAACTCGCTGATCGAAACTACCGCAAGATGCCGCACAAAGCGCCGATGCAGGAAACGTTGGCGGCGGGTGTCATCCTTGCGACGGGGTATGACGGGTTCGTGCCATTGGTCAACCCGATGTGCGGGAGCGGCACGCTTGCCATCGAGGCGGCGCTGTTCGCCTCGGGGCGCCCGCCCGGGCTGCTTCGAGATAACTTCGGGTTCATGCACCGCAAGGGTTTCGATTCCGACACCTGGCAGTCGATGCGCCGCGACGCCAGGAAGATCCGCAACAAAGGCGCGATCGCCCCCATCATCGCCACCGACATCGATGAGGGCGCGATACGGGCAGCCAGAAAGAACGCCGAGACCGCCGGTGTACACCACATGATCCGATTCGACGTGTGCGACTTCGCGGAAACACCGATCCCATCCGAAAAGGGGATCGTCGTCATCAACCCCGAGTACGGCGAGCGACTCGGCGTCATCGCGGAACTCGAGAAAACCTACAAACGCATGGGTGATTTCTTCAAGCAACAGTGTCAGGGGTGGACCGGTTACATCTTCACGGGGAACCTCGCACTCGCGAAGAAGGTCGGGCTTCGGACGAGCCGCCGCATTGAGTTCTTCAATGCGAAGATCGACTGCCGGCTGCTCGAGTACGAGCTGTACGAGGGCACGCGACGCAAAGAGGATTAGAGCAGGTGGGCCGCCCGTGAAGGTTGGCGAGCGGAGAGGTATATTCGATCGACTGCTGTCCCTCCCCTTTGGGATAAAGCCGACCCTGGGAGTCGAACCCAGAACCTCAGCTTTACGAAAGCTGTGCTCTACCATTGAGCTAGGTCGGCGTGGCAAACACGGAATCCGGACCCGAATACACGAATCCGGGCACGCGAATCCGTCAGCAGGCTGCGTACACTAGCCCACCGGCATCCGCCGGTCAACACATGCACGGGAACGCTGCTCGCGGGCTCGCAGGAGTCCATGACAGCATCGGCCGGCGGCGTCGCAGGCTTAAGGGCTGTTCTGTAATAGGCGGGGGCAAGCGTAGCGCAGCCCCCGGCCGTGGCTGCAACGTCAGCCTCGTTCCAGAGCGTATCGGCTCACCTTGTCGTAAGTCGTGGCCAGGAACCCGATCACAGGAAACCCCCCGCGTTCAAAAGGGGAAGTACCGAGGCGCTCGAGCAGGCCGAGCGGCTTGGCAGGCGGCTCCATTCTGATCTCGACCGAATCGAACTCGGGACCGACCTGCCAGAATCGGTCGATAACCTCCTCGACCGGTGGCGACGTGGGGTATATGGTCGGCACTATGCGCACCGACGGCGGAATGTCATCGAGATTCGTGTGCGAATCAGCCATTCAGAGTACTCATCCTCACGAGAGTTATACCGAATCCTAATCACCCCAAACGGGGGCAACTGATCCCGTCAGCTGCATAACCTCGTTTCAAGCCCCTCAACGTCCGCATCAAGGGTCCGTCAGTCATCCGCAACGGCATCGCGCGACAGCTCAAACACCTCCCTGAGCTTATCCGTGGACAGCTCCGTCAACCACTCCTCCCCACCGCCGACGATATTGTCGGCCAGGCTCCTCTTTCGCTCGAGGAGGCCGTCGATCCGCTCCTCCAGCGTGCCGATGCAGACGAACTTGTGCACCTGCACGCGTTTGGTCTGCCCGATCCGGTGGGCTCGATCCGTTGCCTGATCCTCCACGGCGGGGTTCCACCATCGATCGTAATGGAAAACGTGGCTGGCGGCCGTGAGGTTCAATCCGTACCCGCCCGCCTTGAGCGAGAGAATCAGCAGGGGATTCTCACTATCGCCCTGTTGGAACTGCTCGACCATGTTATCACGCTGTTTCCTGGTCGTGCCTCCGTGTAGGAACAGCACTTTACAGCCAAGGGACTCCTCGATGTGCCGACGCAGCAGCTCCCCCATCACACGGAACTGGGTAAACACCAGGGCTCTATCCCCCTCCGCCAGAACCTCCTCCAGCATCTCCGTGAGGCGATCGCACTTGCCGCTTCGATGCGGAAGGCTCGAGGAGTCTGCAAGAAAATGAACCGGGTGGTTGCAGATCTGCTTGAGCTTCACCAAGGCCGCGAGTATCAGCCCACGGCGTTGAATACCGCCGGAACGACCGATCTGCCCGAGCATTTCGGTGACGATGGTTTCATACAGCGAGGCCTGCTCACGCGTCAGGTTGCAGAAGACCTTCATCTCCATCTTCTCCGGAAGGTCAACCTGAACCTTCGGGTCGCTCTTGAGCCGACGAAGCACGAAAGGCCGAATCAGGTGGCGCAGGCGCTGCGCACGATCGGTGTCGTGATACCGCTCGATCGGAACGGCGAAGCGGCGCCGAAACTCCGACGCGCTGCCGAGGTATCCGGCGTTCAGGAAATCCAGGATCGACCACAGTTCGCTCAGCCGGTTCTCGACGGGGGTTCCGGTCAACGCGGCACGGTGAACCGCCCGGAGTGATCGTATGGCAACGGCCTGCTTGGCCGCCGGGTTTTTGATGTTCTGAGCCTCGTCCAACGCGACACGGTGCCAATCAACAGCGGCCAGATGCTCCAGGTCACGGGGGATGAGCCCGTACGTGCTAATCACGACGTCGTAACGCGCAACCTCGTCCACGAACTGGCGCCCTGTCAACCGTTCCGTACCGTGATGGATCATTGCCTTCAACGAAGGTCCGAACCGTTCTATCTCGCGTTGCCAGTTGCCTACCAATGACATTGGGACGACCAGCAGCGTGGGACCCGGTGAGGGCCCGGTCTCCCGCTCGGAGAGCAACTGGGCGATGAGCTGGATCGTCTTGCCCAGACCCATGTCGTCCGCCAGGCAGGCACCGAGCCCCAGCTTGGTCAGAAAGCTGAGCCATTCCACACCACGAAGTTGATACGGACGAAGCGTTCCTATGAAGCCCTTCGGTGGCGAAAGATGTTCGAGCTCTTCATAGCACTCACCGGCATTGAGGAAGTGCTCGATCCAGCCGTGAGCCCGAAGCCCGGCAACCGGCAGACCCGTGTCGAGGTCATCGGCCAGATAACACTGGCGCATCGCTTCGAACAACGTCATACGATCACCGCGACTTTGGTTCAGAAACCGCAACGCCGCCTGAATGTCTGACGGCTGGATTTCGATCCACCTGCCACGGAGCCGGACCAGCGGTTCCCCGAGCATCGCCAGATGGGAAATCTCCTCCGGTGAAAGCTCTTCATCCCCAACGGCCAGACGCCAATCAAATGACACGATCGCGTCGAGGCCTAGTTTTGAAGAAGCCACCGACGCATCGTCATCGGTCGGCCGGACATCCAGCCGCATGCGCAGGCGCGGACCCTCCTCCCGCCACCAGTGAGGCACCCAGACCCCGAAACCATCCGATTCGAGAAGCGGCGCCGCATTGCGCAGGAAGCTGTAGGCCTCATCCAGCGTCAATGTGCATTCCAAGGGACCGGATGGCTCCGCGCAAGGGATCAGCGGTGGAAAATGCCGCGCCGCCTGTGCCACGTCGGCGCGAAGCTGCACCCGCGCACTATCGAACGGGCGTTTGAGGATCAGCGGGTCGCCGACCCGCTGGCTCATCAAACGCTCGGCATCAACAACGAGCTTCGGATCTTGCGTCGCCTGAACATGAAGCGTCAAACGCCAGGCTCCCTCGCTGTCAGAGGGCGACGTCTCCGCAGTCGCTTCGGGCGCTGTGGGCGCATGAAGGCGGAAGCACGTCCTACATGTCGGACCTGCGACGGACGGCTCTAGCTTTGATAGCCAACCGGAGACCGTTTCAAAAATCGAATGGCGCTGCTCGGTGGGAGCGGCCAGAACCGCCTGCCCGCTAACCAGCGACCGGAGCCACCACATCTGCGGCAGACACCGTTCGTCCGGCTGATCATGGATTGTGTGAGCCAGCTCATCCCCTTCGAGGCAACGGCGCACCAAGGCATCGACTGTCACCCAAAGGAAGTTCTCGACCAGCACGGACGCCTGCAGTGATTCGCCTCCGTCTGCCGGTGAGCGGCACACGGGCGGCATCGACACGATCAGGGCACTCAGGCGCCTCGACGTCTCCTCCTCGTCGACCACCACACGCCAGTAGCCACGGTACTGCTCGCCGCCGGCGTGATGTACGGCCGGCACGAAGCGTTGCCCGGCCAGCAGTTCCAGAACAAGACCCGCCACGCGGGACCAATAGTTCATTGATGCGCCACACTGAACGCCGTCTCGAGCCAACAGCGGCGATGCCGTGAGCAGATCCACTGCGTCAGCCGGAGCAAATGCGAGCGTGGGCACGCGCAAGGGCTCAAGCGAAAGCGCCGGGGTTTGAGAGGATTCATCAACCGGCGCCGATGTGTCCCTCGAGGGCACAGGCCGCCCGTCACGGCAAGGCAGTCGAAGCGCGAGCGACGAACTCGCGGCTCCGGAAACCAGGAGGCTGTCAAAAACATCCCCGACAACACCGCGTAGCGCGTCCTCCGCAACGGCCATCGGGTGCATCCGTGACGACGCCGAACCGCCATCCGCCACGCCGGCCCCGTCCCCCGCAGGCGAGACCTCATCCCCGACCTCGGGACTCTCACGTCCGGCCCGGCGGGGGGCGCAATCCTCCCCCCACAGGTGCAGCCTCGCGTGCGTCCATATGGCGTGAAGGATGATCATCTATATCGGTCCTGATAGCTCGCCGACGAGCCGAACGCTCCATCCTACTCGCACCGCACCAGCCGTCCATATCGAACCCTTCTCATTTGGAATTCCGGGTTCTTTTCCTGCACCGGACGGGGTGTGGTCGTCACGCAGATGCCGGTCATCGGCCGGAATTGCCCGGGTATCGACCAGCCGTCGGACCGTGGTGTACCTGACATGCCATCACGAACGATCTTACCCAGCGATCACGCCCAACAGCTCGCGGAATCGCGTGTGGAAGACGGCATGAGGAGGTCGATTCCCTTGGATTGGGCTTCACAAGTACCGACAGTTGCATCGCGTAGGGCAACCCGGTACTCTCTCGGCCGTTCGATGACCGATCCGCGTCACCAAGGAAATCGGCTGGTTAAAGCATGGCTAATGTTGTCGAGATCGAGCGCGTCAGCAAGACGTTCGGCGCCCACCTGGCCGTAGACGACCTGACGCTGGACGTCCCCGAAGGGGCGATTTACGGGTTCATCGGTCCCAACGGCAGTGGCAAGACCACCACCCTGCGCATGATCATGCGCATCTATCATCCCGACGGCGGCACGGGCCACGTTCGGGTCCTGGGTGAGGAGTCCTACCAGGCCGCCAACGACCGCATCGGATACCTCCCTGAGGAGCGGGGTCTGTACAAGAAAATGAAGGTGTTCGACGTCCTGCGGTTCTATGCGGAACTCAAGGGCCGACGCGATTACAAGCAGGCTGTCAACACCTGGCTGGAACGTATGCAGTTGACGGACTGGGCGAACAAGAAGGTCGAGACCCTCTCCAAGGGCATGGCCCAGAAAGTGCAGTTCATCTCAGCGGTGATTGCCGAACCGGCTCTCGTGATTCTGGATGAGCCGTTCACCGGGCTCGATCCGGTCAACGCCGATGTGCTTCGCCAGGCCGTCCTCGACCTGCGCCAGCGAGGCTCCACCGTCATTTTCTCGACCCATGACATGTCCGTCGCCGAGAAGATGTGCGATTTCATCTTCATGATCTTCAAGGGGCAGAAAGTCCTCGACGGCACGCTCGAGTCGATCCAGCAGCAATACGGCCAGGACATACTACGCGTCTGTGTGGACGGCAACGGGTACGCGCCGCACACGATCGTCGGCGTCGAGAAGGTCACCGACTTCGGTCACGTCCAGGAGCTGCGCATCGCACCGGACACCGACACGCAGGACCTTCTGGCCCAGCTCATGCAGCAGGGGCGTGTCACCCACTTCGAGTTGGCGCGTCCGTCTCTCCACGACATCTTCGTTCGCATCGCCGGCCCGGAGGCATTGAAGATCGACGCGGAAACGGGCGACGTGATCAGCACTGATGACGACGAGGAGCCTGACGATGCGTAAGGTGATTGTGATCGCCGTTCGTGAGTACCAGGCCGCCGTCAAGACTAAGGCGTTCGTCATCAGCATCGTTCTGATGCCCATCCTGATGGGCGGCGGGATCGTGGCCCAGACGCTCCTGCGCGATCGAGTCGATACGACGGACAAGCGCATAGCCGTCCTCGATCGCAGCGGCGTGCTTTTCGATTCGATCGTCGAGGCTGCCGGGAAGCGCAATGACACGGAGGTCTTTAGGGGCGAAGGCGAGCAGCAAAGGAAGGTCAAGCCGCGGTTCGTCATCGAAAAGTCCGAAATCGATACCGAGGACCCCGCTCGCGCCGCTTACGAACTGTCCGAGCGCGTTCGCAACGGCAACCTCTTCGCATTCGTCATCATCGAAACGGATGTTGTTCAGCCCAGTGAAGACGATACGGCGGCTCGCGTGGTCTATCACTCGAACAGTCCGACCTACGATGACTTCCCTAATTGGCTGCGGCCGCAGGTCAACGATCGCGTCCGGGAGGAGCGGTTCCGTGCGTTTGACATCGAGCCGGCCGTCGTCACGAAGGCGAACAAGCCGGTCTACGTGTCGAACCGTGGCCTCGTGTCGCTCGATGAAGAGGGCCGGGATACAGAGGCCGAGGAGACCAACCAGGTCGCCAACCTGCTGGTGCCCATGGGTTTGATGATGCTCATGCTCATGGT
>JAUXGE010000170.1 GCA_030622435.1 Planctomycetota bacterium | reverse complement strand
TACTCCACCTACCTGGGTGGCAGCAACTACGACGTAGGCTGGGACATTGCCGTTGATGCGTTCGGGAATGCTCACGTCACCGGTGGCACTGCGTCGTCCGATTTCCCCGCCACGCTCGGATCGTACGGGAACGGCGACGTTGTTGTAACCAAGTTCAACACGACGGGCACGGATCTCGTATACTCACGGCTGTTCGGAGCTCAGTCCGGCGCAGCGCACGGCATCACCGTTGATGCGAGCAGCAACTCCTATGTCTGCGGGTACGTTTACACGTCTACGTTTCCCACGACCACTGGCGCCTACGAGACATCGCACAACAACCCCGGCTATGGCGATGCGTTCGTGACCAAGCTGGGCTCGACCGGCAGCATCGACTACTCCACGTTCCTGGGTGGGTATGCCCAGGATCAGGCAGAGGAACTGGAGGTCGATTCCCTGGGATACGTCTATGTAACGGGATATACCAGCTCATCTGATTTCCCGAGCACGCCGGGCGTGTACGACCCCACTTACAACTCTCGTGGTGACGTTTATGTCACCAAGCTCCATCCCACGGCGTACAGCGGCCTCACTTACTCGACGTTTGTCGGTACAGATGCCGAGGTCGAGCACGCCTACGGGATTGATCTCGACAGCTCGAACAACGCTTATATCGCGGGCTACGGTCAGCTGTCAGGTACGGACAGTGACGAGGCTCTGCTCTACGGTCTCGATCCTGCGGCGACATCGTTGGTGGTGAACGCGTATTTCGGGGGGACGGCCAGGGACGATGCGATGGATATGGCCGTCGACAGCAACGGCGCCGTGTACCTTGTCGGCTTCACGGAGTCGAGCGACTTCGTGGTCACTCCGGGCGCACACGACACATCCTTCGGTGGAGACAGCGAGGCCTTTGTCCTCAAGTATGGATGGGGGCAGGTCACCAGTAGCCTCGTCGTCGGATTGCCGGACGGCGCGGAGACTTGGTGCCTGGATGACAGCGAGACCATTCAGTGGTCCAGCTCCGGTGCGGGTGGAACGGTCAAGATCGAGCTGTCGCGCAACGGTTCGGATGGTACGTGGGAGACCCTTTACGCTTCGACGGCCAACGACGGTAGCGAGGACTGGACGGTGACCGGGGCCGAGTCGAGTGACTGCTACATTCGTATTACCGACACGAGTAACGGCTCCCTGACCGATATCAGCAACACCGCGTTTACGATAATGGCCTGCTCGCCTGCGCCCGATCCGCCGACGATTCCCGTCGGCGAGCCCGGCTATGACAAGATCCGGTACATCTCGTTCGTGCCGAGCACTCCGGGTGTGCAGACTGCGATCCGCGTCACTTTGACGACGATGCCGCCGCCGTACGCCGGCTTCAGCGGCCAGCAGATGTGGGTCGGAGAGGCCCTCGAGAAGTGTGAGAACGGCGGTGTGAGCAGTCCTCCGTGTCCACCCGTTCCGCTGATTCCGGATAGCTACCAGTCGGCTAACCTGCAATGTACGCAGCACTGCATGGACTTCGGGTCTGTCGGCGCTCTTCACGTGACCGACGACGAGATCATTCCGAACGCCGTGTATGACGTGCAAATGATCGATTGCAGTTCGGACTTCGGTAACGAGGCAAACTACTCGGATCCGCTCACGATCGGCACGTCCATCTGGGCCGATCTGGTCATAGACTGCACGACAACGCCATGTGGGCCGCCGGACGGCAGCACGGGCATCGTGGACGTGACGGCCGTTCTCGACAAGTTCAAGAACCTGCCGAATGCGGTGATGAAGTCGCGGGCTGACATCGATCCGAACAGGCCGGATTGGCTGGTGAACATCACGGACGTGACGTTCTGCCTGGATGCGTTCCTCGGCTTCACCTACCCGCCGTTCGGCTGGGCAGGACCGGGTGGATGCGGTCCCACGGGCGCTCGCGTCGAATCATATTCCAACAGCGGGTGCCTGGGGAGCCGAGATCAATCGAGCACGGAGCCTTGCGTCGAGGATGACGTAATCGAGTTGACACCGAGTTCAGGCACGTTGGACGTGATCCACTGGAACGCGAGCTACAACTGCTGTCAGGATGACATCAAGGTGTCATCTTCTCTGGAGGGAAGCCTGCTATCGCTCACTGAAGAGGAGGTTCCTCCCGGCGGATACTGCGACTGTATATGCTGCTTCAATGTGGAAGCGACGATTGTAGACCTTCCAGCCGGCACATACACGGTGGAGTATTGCTGGTTGGATTATGAGCAGGGCTCGCGGTGTCATACTGATGACATTGTGATTCCGTAGTGTCGCCTGCGTCGGTCGGCAGGGTATTGCCGACCGACGCAAGTCCGCTCCTCGAAAACGCAGGTGATATGTTCTGCGCGCAGACTCCAGATGCTGCGGGGAGAGACTCCGTCCGCGCGGGCGTCAAGCCCGCGGCTTTGGACTTGCGAATCCGCAAGGCTCGTGTCCATCCGTCAATCGGGTACCACTACCCGGGGTCCCCGGATAGCTCTCGTGTTCTGACACGCGTGAAACGATGGATCCCGTAACGAGACGCACCTCTGCCATGCTCTCGCCGCATCGGCATGTCCGCGCCCGACTTCGTCGGGCTTGCGCATGGCTCCCATCGTTCGAGGTGTGACTGAGTTCTATGCTTGGCGACCGTGCTTGTAGGCCGAGAGCACGCCCTCGAGCGTGCCGATCGTGTTAGTGACGGCTTTGTAGATGGTCAGGAACACCGCCTCGCCCCGATCGGCGTCGATGTCCTTTATCGCCTCACGTGTCTCGGCCGCAAGCTGTTCGATTCGATTGAGTTCTCGGACCGTGTCCAGTTTGGGCTCTCTCATGCATGTCGTAGCCATGGCCAGTCTCTCCGTTCGGTACGCTGTTGAATGTCGAAATCCTCACCGATGCAAGCGTCATCCGAAAGGCAAGCCCACGGGTCTCGACGGCTCGTGGGTTTGCTGCTTCAGCCCGAGACGCGGCGACGCTCAGCCGTGCGTGAGCTCACTGACCGGCCGCTGCAGTCCGTTTCTCCCGAGCCAAGGATCCCTGTCGTAAGCCACTGCGGTAATGCCGATGACGCCCCCCATCCCCTTTGGCGGCGGAGCCGGTCAGCGTCGGAGTGGCAATCCCCCGCCTTCATGCACTGCCACCGTGCCAGACCACACAAAAGACAGAGTTTAGCTTTCGCTTAGGGACTTACTCGGCACACTAGGTCAAAAAAGAAGCACCAATCAAGTACCTTTTTCCCTTGGTGTAACTGACTTGGCGCCTGCAGCTTGGATCTGAGACCACCGCAAGACAAACTGGGTCGAGTTCCGGTCGGCACGACTGATGAAGACGGTCGCACGGGGACGGAGTCCCGGGTAACATCAGTGAACCGTGAGGGTGCGTCCGGTAAAACACCTCCCGTGCCGTGTCGTTGCCGGTGCAATCCCGGGCACAGCATGATGACTTGACCGCACTTGACTTGCACCCACATTATCGATAGAAAAGGCAACGGAGCGTGGTTTTGCGACATTCACATAGGGTATCTTTCGGTTGATGAGTGAACCGCGCACCTCAGGGGGCGGATAACTGATTCGCTTCGCCCAGTTCACGGTTGCCAAAAGGCTTCTGTTATGAGTGATTTTCCGGAATCGAGCAGGTCGGCAGATGCTGCGCCGAACGATGCGGCCCTTCACGGGGCGTCTGAAGACAAACCTCCTATGCCGTCGAACCCAGATTCGCTGAATCCGACGATGGAGGAGATCGACCGCGAAGTGGCGGAGGCGATGGCGGAGATGGCTCCTGCCGACCTGACCGAGATTTGCGGTGACATGACTTCGAGCGAGGACGCAACCCCCGGTACTGAACTTACCGGAACGATCGTGGGGCTTTCCGAGGACGAAGCGTTTCTGGAATTCGGCGCAAAGTCACAGGGTGTTCTTCCACTTTCCCAGTTCGGCAAGAAGGAGAAGGTGGCCATCGGACGCCGGGTTGACGTCGTCGTGGAACGATTCGATCCGGGCGGCGGCCTGCTGATTGTCATTCGCAAGGGCGAGGTTCAGCGGGCTACCTGGATGAGCATCTCGGTCGGTTCGCTTGTCGAGGGGAGAGTAACCGGGCTTATAAAAGGCGGTCTCGAGGTGAATCTCCAAGGCATCCGAGCCTTCATGCCGGGATCACAGGTCAGCGTCGGTCCGATGAAGGACATCTCCGTCCTGCTGAACGAGACGGTCCGCTGCGAGGTCATCGAGATCGACCGGCGCAGCAAGAACGTGATCATCAGTCGCCGGAAGGTGCTCGAACGAGACCAGGCCGAATCCCGTGAGAAGCTCAAAGCGGAACTCGAGGTGGGCCAGTCACGCAAAGGTGTGGTCAGGAACATCACGGAGTTCGGCGCATTCGTCGATTTGGGGGGACTCGAGGGGCTCGTCCACATTCGGGATCTAAGCTGGGGCACGGTGGAAAAAGTCACTGACGTGCTGTCGACCGGTCAGGAGATCGAGGTGCGCGTGCTCAAGGTCGACCTCGACCGAAATCGAATCTCGCTGGGGCTCAAACAGACCCAACCCGATCCGTGGGCCGAGGTGCCACAAAGATACCCGGTTGGTACGACACTCAAGGTAAGGATCGTCCGCACGGCCGACTTCGGGGCGTTCGCAGAACTCGAACCCGGCGTGGAGGGACTGATTCCACTGAGCGAGACAAGCTGGACCCGAGCGTCCAAGACGACAGACTCGGTTTCGGTTGGCGACATGGTCGATGCGGTGGTCATCCGCGTCGAGCCCGAACGACATCGCCTGGCGCTCAGCATGAAGCAGGCTCAGCCCGATCCGTGGGACGGAGTTCTCGACGGATTCGAGGAACAGTCGCTGACCAAGGGGCGGGTTACGCGATTGGCGGACTTCGGCGCTTTCGTCGAGGTTGCTCCCGGCGTGGAGGGGCTGGTTCACATCTCTGAGCTTGCTGATCGCCGGGTGAAATCGTGCGGCGAAGTCGTACAAGTGGGTGAGGAAATCGAGGCGCGCGTTCTTGGTGTCGACAAGGAAAACCGGCGCATTTCGTTGTCGCTCAGGCAAGTCAAGGAGCCCGAGCAGGCATCGGCTCCCAGTTTCGCGGCGGCCGAAACCCTGAAACCCAAGAAGAAGCGCAAGAAACCACTCAGAGGCGGTCTGGCGAGCCACTTCGACTGGTAGCCGATCTGAAGAAAAGGCCTCCGCAATACACGTAGCCGATTCCCCAGCCTCTAGCGAGCCATTTTCAATCGGGTATGGTATAGATGCATACAAGGATCCGGCGTCGCCGGGAGCCCGGTCAGGGATAGGCGAGCAGGCGGATGGGCTTCCGGCTCTGAGTCTGATTGCTCCGGAACAGAGCGCAAAGCGCTCCTACCGGAGCATATAGTAATCTGCGCAAGACGATGAACTTCTGCCTGATAGATCGAATAGTCGAGTTGACGCGAGGTGAGCGGATCGTGGCGGTGAAGGCGGTCTCGCTGGCCGAGGAGTATCTGGGCGACCACTTCCCGACGTTTCCGGTATTGCCGGGAGTGCTCATGCTGGAGGCCATGGTCGAGGCGGCCGCATGGCTCGTACGCGACGCACAGGATTTCTCCGAGTCCCTCATCTTGCTCCGGCGCGCGAAAAACGTTACATACAAGAGCTTTGTGAAACCCGGTAATCTGCTCACGCTGAGCGTCACTTGTAGGCGCTTGGCACGGGAGGAAAGTGAGTTCCAGGGCGTCGGGCATTGCCGCGATCAGGAAGTGGTCCGAGCTAGGCTCGTGCTGACTCATTTTTCGCTGGCGGGACGTGACGGGGCTACGCCGGACCGTCAGGCACTGGACCGACAGTTGACGGATTCGGCCAGAGCGAGATTCGCTCTATTGTTTCCAGGTGGACGTTGACGGCGGCAAGCGGCCCGGAGTTCGGGGCGGCTAAACCGAACCTCGACGGCAGGAGTGCAGGCCCTGATGCCCAGGCGGTGCTTGGTCGGGCAGCATCCGCGTAGTCAGCATTAATAAGCGATGGAATGCCTGCGCCGGTTGGCACGGAAAGGTGAGAAAACGGAGGTCAGAACGGAATGAATCCAAGCCGCGATGAGGTCTTCGAGAAGATCCGCGATGTGTTGACCGACGCACTCGGCGTCGATGACGAGGAGGTCGTCGCGGAGGCGACGCTCCAGGGCGATCTCGGGGCAGAGAGCATCGATTTCCTCGACATGGTGTTCCGGCTCGAAAAGGAATTCTCCATCGAGATTCCCAAAGGCGAGTTGTTTGCCGACGAAGTATGGAACAACCCCGACTATGTCGAGAACGACATGGTGACACCGGCCGGGCTCGAGAAGTTCAAAGAGGCCATGCCGCACGCGGATTTCTCGTCGTTCGAGCAGGAACCGCACGTTTCGAAGATTCCCGATCTGTCCACCGTAAACACGATCGTGAACTACGTCGAAAGCAAACTCGCCCTCGCCTGACGGCGCCGCGGCGACGCATCCTACCAGGACAGCCGATCCGGGAGCGCAATCGACATGCGTTGGATTTGGATTGACAGTTTTGTCGATTTTGTGGCCGGTGAGCGTGCCTCCGCGATCAAGAACGTGACGCTCGCGGAGGATCACCTGCACGACCACTTCCCCGGCTATCCGATCATGCCCGCGGCGCTCATGATCGAGGGCATGGCGCAGACGGCCGGTATTCTGGTCGGGGAGGCTCGGGGGTTTGCGGAAAACGTGATTCTGGCGAAGATCCGCACGGCCGAGTTCGAGGACTACGCGGTTCCCGGCGACCAACTGCGCTACGATGCCGTTGTGGAATCCCTGGACGAACGTGCAGCCGTAACGGCCGGAACGGTCCACTTGAACGGCGAGCCGATCGGGCGTATCGACCTGATCTTCTCTCACGTGAACAAGGCGGCCAAGGTGCCCGATCTGCCGGAGCACAACTTCGTGTTCACGGACCAGTTCACCAGCCTCCTCGCGGCGTTCCGCGGGCCGGGGCGGAAGCGGAGCGGAACATGACCGGTAGACGGCGCGTTGTGGTGACGGGGCTTGGCGTCGCGACGCCGATCGGTATCGGCATCGAGCCGTTCTGGGAAGGGCTGATGCAGAAACGTTGCGGGATCCGGCGTACCCAGGCATTCGACGCATCGGGGCTTCCCTCTCAGGTCGCAGGCGAATTGCCCGCCTACTCGCTCCGCGATTTCATCCCCAAGAGCTACCGGAAAAGTGCTAAAGTGATGTCACGGGACATCAGCATCGCGGTCGTATGCGCGTACGGCGCCGTCAAGGACGCCGGACTGATCACCAAATGCATCGTCGACCGTGAAGAAGCCGACGGCCCTCCCAACATCGACAGCCGCCGTCTCGGCGCCAACATCGGCGCGGGGCTGATCTGCGCGGATCTCAACGAACTCGCCGGCGCGCTGGCGACGGCCGCAGACGACCAGGGCCGGTTCAGTCTCGCCCGATGGGGCGAGGCGGGTATGTCCAACTTGACGCCCCTTTGGCTTCTCAAGTTCCTCCCCAACATGCTCGCCTGCCACGTGACCATCGTGCACGGCGCCCAGGCCCCCTCGAACACGATCACCTGCGCCGAGGCGTCAAGCCATCTTGCCGTCGGAGAGGCCTTTAGAACCATCGCACGCGGCGATGCCGACGTGTGCATCTGCGGCGG
Organism: Planctomycetota bacterium; assembly: GCA_030622435.1. Lineage (GTDB taxonomy): Bacteria > Planctomycetota > Phycisphaerae > UBA1845 > UBA1845. Next base: position 2,129 of record JAUXGE010000170.1, on the reverse strand, counting down.
TGCCGAGAGCAAGGTCAACCCCATGGCCACAGCTCGACCCACCTTGTGGGGCAGGCTTACCACCGACAGTAACGATAACCCCGACCGTGCATCGAGGCCCTTCGGATCGAACCGCAGCGGGATGGTGGCGTCCGAAGGCGGTGGTCTGCTGATCCTCGAAGCGTTGGAGCATGCACAGAACCGCGGCGCACGCATTTACGCCGAGGTAACCGGTTTCGGCGCCGGTGCGGATGCGACGAGTTGGTCAAAACCGGACCCGAAGGGCGGCGCCATCGCACTCGCCCTTCGCAAAGCACTTGCCGACGCAGACGTCACACCGGACACAATCGACCTCGTGACACCCTTCGGCACCGGCACCATCGAGCACGACGACAGCGAGATTGCGGGATGGAACAGCGTCTTCGGGACCAGGCTCGATGCCGCCTTGGCTCTGACGACGCGCGGTGCAATCGGCAACAACGGTGCCGGTTCAGGAGGTGCTGACCTCGCCGCGACGGTTTGTGCGGTCTATCATAATGCTGTGCCTCCTTCGTCCAACACGGACAAGCTCGATCCTTCCTGCCGTTTCCGTTTTGTGCAGGATGATCCGGTCGACGCCAATGTCACTTGCGCGATCAGTGTGGCCTACGCGCTGGCGGGGGCGCAGAGCGCCGCTTTGGTAATCCGGCGGTATCGGGAGTAATACGGTGGAACGACGCGTTGTCATCACTGGCATGGGTTTGGTCACTCCGCTGGGGCATGACGTGGAGACGGTCTGGCGTCGCATGTTGGCCTGTGAGAGCGGCGTCGCTCCAACGTCGCTGTTCGACTCCCACACGTTCCCCAGTTCCTTTTCGGCCGAAGTAAAGTCGTTCTCGCTGGATTCGTTCCTCGGCCGTAACGCCGACCGGCACGCCGATGCGAGCCGCAACACTCAATTCGCTCTTGCAGCGGCCTCCAGGGCGTGGGAGCACGCTGGTCTGAACGCCATACCTAAGCTCGACCCCTCGCAAGTCGGCGTGTATCTGGGTGGCGGGGAGGGTCCGATCGATTTCGGTCCGTTCTCGGCTGCCGCTGTTGCGGGCTGCCTGGGTGACGACGGTCAGGTGACGTCGCTGGACACCGTGAAGTGGGCTCATGCGGCTATGAAACTGTTGCGGAGTCCGTGCGAGCTCGAGCAGGATCCGAACCTCGCCGGCGGGCATCTCGCCGTCCAATTCAACGCGCAGGGGCCGAACTTCAACACACTCACCGCGTGCGCCGCCAGCACACAAGCGATCGGCGAGGCGATGCAGATCATTCGCTACGGAGATGCCGACGTCATGATTGCCGGCGGAACCCACAGCATGATCCACCCGCTCGGTGTTACGGGTTTCAACCGGCTGACCGCGCTGTCCACGCGGAATGACGAATACGAGACGGCATCTCGCCCGTTCGATCGAACGCGCGACGGTTTCGTGCTGGGCGAGGGATCGGGCATCCTCATCGTCGAGGATCGCGAGCACGCTGTGCGCCGCGGGGCGAAGATCCATGCCGAGATCATCGGATACGGTTCGACGGCCGATGCGTTTCGCATCACCGACATGCATGAACAAGGCCGGGGCGCAGTGGCGGCCATGACCATGGCACTTCAGCGCGCCGGACTTACACCGGCCGACATCGACTACATCTCCACACACGGCACCGGCACGGAGGAGAATGACAAGATCGAGACACTGGCCATTCGACGCGTCTTCGACAAGCTTGCCGACAAGGTTCCGGTGAGCAGCATCAAGAGCATGATCGGGCACCTGATCGCCGGCGCCGGCGCAGTCGAGCTGATCACCTGTGTCCTCGCAATCCGCGACGGCGTCGTACCGCCTACGATCAATTACACGACCCCGGATCCGAACTGCGACCTGGATTACGTACCCAACGAGGCACGCAAGCTGGACGTCCGGGTGGCGCTATCGAACAGCTTCGGCTTCGGGGGACAGAACGACACACTCATCGTCCAAAGGCCGGAGGAGTGACGAACGGGACGGCGCTCGCCGTCGCATGCGACGGTGTTGCCGAGGGGTACCACCGCCCCACCGGACAGCCAATCAAGGCGTCGAGGACGCCGGTGCCTTGGACCGCAAACCCTCTAGAACACGGCGCGCTGCCTCGTG
>JAUXGE010000400.1 GCA_030622435.1 Planctomycetota bacterium | reverse complement strand
TGTTCAAAACCGGACAGGTCGTGATTGATGTTGCCCTGATTCAGGTCAGCACACCCGATGAGCACGGCTACTGCAGCTACGGTGTGTCGACCGACATCGTCAAATCCGCGGCCGATGCCGCACGCATAGTCGTGGCCGAGGTCAATTCAAGCGCTCCCAGGGCGCTGGGTGATTGCTTCATTCACGTGCGCGACATCGATATGCTCGTGCCGTGCGACATCCCTATTCTCGAGGCGGTTCAGGGCGAGCCCGACGAATTGTCCAAGCAGATTGCTAGGCATATAGCAGACCTCGTGGAAGACGGAGCGACGCTCCAACTGGGGATTGGCTCGATTCCGGATGCCGTACTGCACTATCTGGGCGACTTCAAGAACCTGGGGATTCACACGGAGATGTTCAGTGACGGCATCATCCCGCTGATCGAGAAGGGTGTCATCACGAACTCCGAGAAGACGCTGCACCGCGGGAAGATTGTGGCCACTTTCGTCATGGGTTCCCGGAAGCTCTACGACTTCATCGACAACAATCCACTTGTCGAGTTTCACCCCGTTGAGTACACGAACGATCCGTTCATCATTTCACAAAACGACAAGATGATCTCGATCAACGCGGCCATCGAGGTCGACCTGACCGGTCAGGTCTGCGCCGACTCGCTCGGGACGATGTTCTACAGCGGCATCGGTGGGCAGGTGGACTTCGTCCGAGGCGCTTCCCGGTCGAAGGGTGGCAAGCCGATCATCGCCCTGCCGTCGACGGCCTCAAAGGAAACGTACTCCCGCGTTGTCCCGACGCTCAAGCCGGGAGCCGGTGTCGTGACGAGCCGCGGTGACGTGCACTATGTCGTGACCGAGCACGGAGCGGCGTACCTGCACGGAAGAAACATCCGCGAGAGGGCGATGGCGCTTATTCAGATCGCCCATCCGAAGTTCCGTCCGTGGCTGCTATCCGAGGCCAAAGCGCGGCATCTGGTCTATCCGGATCAGATCGAGTTGCCGGTTCATACGCCGGTCTACCCGCAAGAGATGGAACAATGGATCGAGCTGAAGGACGGGAAGCGCGCGTTCCTGCGCCCGCTGAAGCTTACGGATGAGTCGTTGCTTCGGGATATGTTCTACAAACTGTCGCCCGAGTCGGTGCACTACCGCTTCTTCCGCATGATCAAGGCCATGCCGCATGAGAAACTCCAGGAGTTCCTCCGCGTCGACTATGACGCGGATATGGCACTGGTCGTTTTGACTGACAACTCGCAGAAGGCTCAAGCCGTGGGCATCGCCCACCACAGCCGCGATCCGCGCACGAACTTCGCTGACGCGGCATTCCTGGTCCGTGACGACTGGCAAGGCAAGGGCATCGGGACGCAACTCATGACCCACCTCGTCGATGCGGCGGTTCAGCACGGTATCGCCGGGTTCACGGCCGACGTGCTCACCGAGAACCTCGGGATGCTCAGCGTGTTCCACAAGTGCGGATACCAAGTCGAGAGCGAGCTGGAGGAAGGCGCCTACCGCCTCCGTATCCCGTTCAAGAAGCGCAAGCCGAGACGATCGCGGTCACGCAAGAGCGATTGACGGGTAAACATCCAGTGAACCCGTCTCGCGACGGGCATAACACGGGCGCTGGAACCTTGTGGACGTCCATGCCGTGTGCCACTGCTCTGCGAGCAGTGCCAAGTGAATCCGGGGCCTCCAAACACTGCTCACAGAGCAGTGGCACACCCCCCGCTGTCCTGCGGTGCGTCAGCTCTGGTTGACCCCGGGGTACGGACCGACGTATCATCCTTGGTAGCAATATGCGCCATTCGATACGTTCACATCCTGCTGACGATCTCAAGGGTTCGCACCGGTCTGGCCGGTCTGCGGCTCTGCCGCGCGGAGATGGTGCGACTGAGCAGCGGGAGCGGGCATTGCTCGTCGGCGTGCTGCTTCCGGACACGAAGACGGACCTCGCCAATCCGCTTGGTGAGCTGGCTGCGTTGGCCGAGGCGGCCAGCACCCAGGTCATCGACTCGATGATCCAAAAACGGACAAGCCTCGGGCCGGCTTACGCGCTGGGCAAGGGGAAGCTGGCCGAAATGGTCGAACGGGCCCAAGCGGCCGAGGCCGACGTCATCGTCTTCGACAACGACCTGACTCCGAGACAGATTCGCGGTATCGAGAAGGCTGCGGAGCGCAAGGTCATAGACCGCAGCGAGCTGATCCTGGACATTTTCGCCTCACATGCCAAGACGCGCGAGGCCCAGTTGCAGGTGGAGCTTGCGCAGCTCGAGTACACCGCGCCGCGACTTCGTGGCATGTGGACGCACCTCGAGCGGATTGCCGGAGCGGGGGGGGCGACGGCCGCCGGGGCGGTGGGAGGCGTGGGGACGCGCGGGCCCGGTGAACGTCAGATCGAGATCGACCGCCGGATCGTCAAGGACCGTATCACCCACCTGCGACGCGAGATCGCCAAGATCCTCAGGCGGAAACAGCGCGAGGTTGGATCGCGCCACGACCAGTTCACGGTTTCCCTGGTTGGGTACACCAACTCGGGCAAGACTACGCTCATGAACCGGCTGACCGGTGCCGACCAGTTCACCGCCGACCAGCCCTTCGCAACGCTCGACACCAAGACGATCCGGTGGGATCTGGGTGATGGCCGGTCGTCACTGCTGAGCGATACCGTCGGTTTCGTTCGCGATCTTCCGCACCATCTGGTGGCCTCGTTCCGCGCCACTTTGGAGGAGGCGGTTCACGCGGATCTTCTTCTGCACGTCGTCGACATCTCGTCGCCGATGGCATGGCAACAGATCGAGGCGGTGGACGAGGTGTTGACGGGTCTGGAGTGCGACGACATTCCACAGGTTACGCTGCTCAACAAGGTCGACATTGCAGACGATGCGTCGATGGCCGAGATGATGGCGTGCCATCGACCCGGCGCGCTGGCTGTCTCGGCCCTTACCGGCCAGGGCATGGACCGCCTGACTGAGGCCGTCATCGACCGGATGCAGCAGAACAGTGTGAACGTGACGGTGTTCCTGCCACACAGCGAAGGGAAATTGCTCAACGAGTTTGTCCGGCTGGCGGAAGTGAGAGATCGCCGGTATGCAGCGGAGGGCGTGGAACTCGACGTTTGCATCGACCGTGCCCAGCTTTCACAGCTCCAAGGCCGCTATAGCACGTTCCGCGTCACCCCATCCGGATCCGAGCCTTCGGCCGATGCCGATGTCGGTGATCCCGCATGAGCTTCCGCCTCGTCCACCATGACACACCGCGCCCGGCCTATCCGCGTGCACACGCTCCTTCTATCAAGCCCGGTGCTCGGAGGGTGCGTCCCATTGGGGGTGGCATGGGCAAGCGGAATGTGCAATGCACGCTCCGTGCCGACGCACTCTTGGGTTGCAAGAGCCCGTTCGCAAGCATGAAGCGGAGCTTGCCCGTGCTTCGCAACTGCGACCGCCGGATGCCCCGGGCACGGGCAAGGACCGCCCCCAGACACTCTTTGGTACTCGGAAATGTCCGCAGAGGCGGCCCTTGCCCATGCCACCCCCCCTTGGATTCGCCACCCAGTTTGGGATGCACCCGCGCGCGGTGTGTCGTGCGAAC
>JAUXGE010000028.1 GCA_030622435.1 Planctomycetota bacterium | reverse complement strand
TCGTGCCTATCGCCTGGTGAATCTCCACCACACCGGCTCCGATCGCATCCGGTGGCAACGCTGCAACGGCTACGGTCGGGGCGAGCGACATCGCCGCGCATAGTAAGAGTGGAATCAGTCTGGACATGGGTCTTGCCTCCTTCTGATCGACACGAAAAGTCAAGCCCGATTAATGACCAACTGCACTGTACCACGTATCGGTGGGGGGATCAATGCTCCGGGACGTGGCGCGCACGTCTGGTGGACCTCACCGTGCGCGTATGCGGAGTCCGCTGGGCGGCTGAGAACCTGTTCCGGTTTAGACCACCTGGACGGTGTGCTGCGCTTCTGTATGCGCACCGGTTGCAAACCGGTTCCACACTCAACTGGGATAGGCTCTAAGGGAGTTCGCCGGTGAAAGTCGCTTGGAAAGCGGCGATGTCTGCCAGGTCTACGTCACCATCGGCATCGACATCAAACGCATCGAGGCAGTCCTGAGTTTGGGGGGCGGTCCCGGCACCGGAAGACGATAAGCAGGACTCGAGCGATTGATAATCAACCTGGTCGACCGAGCCATCCAGGTCGTAGTCTCCGGTCCAGACGTGCAGATCAACCGAGTTGTAGTCGTTGGTTGCATCGATGCCGGCCGCCAGGAGTTCGTTCATCGAGAGACGGAGGTAGCGGCTGAACATGCTGTCGGGGTTATCCGGGTTCTGGGTGGTGTAATAAGTGCTCTCACTCCAGCCGTTCTCGATGATCTGCGGAATCAGGATGTACTTGGTCGCCCACGCATCCAGGGCGATGGGGTCAGTTCCGGCCACGAGCTGATCGCGCCGGCTCACAATGCTGTACGATGCGCTGGGGCCTGAACTCGGTCGGGCCAGAATCCAAATGCAGTCCAGAATCGTTAGATCCGGCAGACGCACCTCTGCCAGGACCGATCCCAAGCCGCCTTCGTCCACGCTGTTGTGTGAGTAGGTGAAGAGGCTGTTCGTGACCAAGCCCATGTGGTTCTTGACGCTGGCCGTGACAGCGTAGATCGCATGCGTCTTGAGCACGGGCATGTTGATCACGACGAGCTTGTCGGGATCGTAGGTTTCTGAGACCGGTGACCAAACACCGTGTTTGTAGCTGACGTACGTGCCCGTGGCCGTCCGGAACTTCGGATACGACACTTTGATGCCGGTCTCCGGATCGGGCGTCTCGTTGACTATATAACCGTCGTTCATATCGCCTGTGTCGTACTCATCGGCGGCAGTCCGGCGGATCCCGTCCCAGAGGTGAGTCGAGACGTTCCACCCCTGGGACACGAAGTCGTTGACAACATCCTGGGCAGACTGCGAGTGGTCCTCGGCGTTGCTCAACTCGCGATCCAGGTTATTCTGCCATGTTCCGGTATAGAACTCCTGACTGTTGTCGGCCACGATTACCTCACCGAGAAACCCGTCGGGGTGCTCGACGATGCGTCTGATGACGCCGCGCAACACGTCGGTGTTGGTGCCGCCACACTCCGGCCACTGTGCGTTCACCTTGAGTACAACGACGTCATACGCATCGATCATCCCGTCCGGTCCGGATGTCACGGTGATGGCATCCGACCGATGCCATTTGAATCCGCGCGTTCCCATAAGCGTGACCAGATCGTCAACACCGCCGTAGCGATCCAGCTCTATCCCACGGGCCTGGTTCACGAGATAGACGTCGGGGTGATAATCGGACCGTGGCGACAGCATGGTGATATTAGGGTCGTCCTCGAATGAAGCGAGAGCCCACAGGATCATCAGAGGTGCGATACTCGCGCCGATCGCGACCTTGCCGGTCGTCGAGCCAAGGGCGAGAATCAGTTGTCTTCGCAGGGACAGGAGGAGTGCCGCAGCGGGAGCGGCCAGCGCCGCTACTGCCGTGCCCAGTGCTGCCTGCTGGCACGGATACGCCAACCTGCTCGGCCGGGTGCTGCTGCGGAGCAACAGCCACGCAAGGGCCAACACACCACTCACTATAGTGAGCAACTGCGTCCACGATCGTGCCCACCATGGCCAGCGCGAACGCTCCTGGCGGTCTGATCGGCGCAAGCGACGGTGATGCACATCAATCCTGGATTTCATTGCTGATCGCTCGACGACAAGGTAGGCATTTCCCCACCGGAATCCCACCACAGCCGCTGACTCGACATGAGAGAACCGCCAACCCGGCCCGAGCCCATAGCCCCAAGATCGAGTCAGCTGCTTCTCTGTGTCGGAGAACAGCGGCCAATGCTATCTCTCCGCCCAACTGCATTTTATATGTGACGCCGCATTTGACCAAGTTTTTTGGGCGCATTGAGACGGTTTTGGTTCGGAATTGTCAGAAAAAGAAGAGAATCTTCTGGACTTTGCTGAGGCGCCCTATAATAGGGATGCAGGCAAGGGTGCTTTGTGGGTTTTTGCGCCGCCGTGCGCGCCCCTTTTGGGGTTATTGCTCCGACTCGTGGGAATAAGGGTGGGAGCTGCGCGTGTTAAATGGTGAGAAGAATCCGAGTACCACGGTTGACCGGGCAGGCGCCCCGTGTCTAAGTCCCGTCGCTAGGGCTCGTTTCGAAGCTGTTGCACTACCGCACCTGGACAGCATCTATCGAATGGCTCGCGCGCTGGGATCGGACGCCGTCGAGGCAGACGATCTGGTGCAGGAGACTTATGCGAGAGCCTATCGAGGATTCGGCCGATTCGAACTCCGCGAGTATGGTGCCAAACCCTGGCTCTTACGCATCCTGCAGAACGTGTTTTACACGTTCAAGGGCAGACAGCGGAGGGAGCCGGTTCTGCTGGAGGATGTCGATTTCGACCATTTCGTAGATGAGCTGAGTTGGGCCGAGAAGATTCCGATTTCGGTAGGGAGCTTGAACTGGGACCACTTCGACGAGGAACTGAAGTCGGCGGTCGGGCGCCTACAACCGGAATACCGGATTGCGCTGCTCTTGTGGTCGATCGAAGGTTTGAGCTACAGGGAGATCGCGGAACTCTGCGAGTGTGCACTCGGCACGGTCATGAGTCGGCTGTATCGGGCCAGGCGGACCGTTGGTCGGCATCTCCGAGAGTATGCACGGGAGAGGAAATTGAGTACGGCGAGGTTTGACTAGATGAATTGTGCCGAGGTTGCCCGATGTGTGGATGCGCTCGCCAGCGAACAACATGGCGGCGTTGACATCCCCGTTGTGTTGGAGCACCTCAGCGGTTGCTCGAGATGTGCCGGACGGCTTGCCCGTCTGACTTCGCTCAGGGAGGTGCTGGCGCGGGTGTATGGTGACGCCCGGACGCCCTCTCACCTCCGCGATCGGGTTCAGTCTCTGGTGGAGGAGCAGAAGGGCGGGGTTCTTGATTCCCGAGAGGTTTCTTAGGTGATTCTTGCCGGAGCACCCTTGCCACGTCGGGTGGAGTTGCGGCGAGCTTGGATGGTCGATATCGAGGCGCCGAGCTTATTTTCGAGGGCGATTGGCAAGAGCGCGGAATCGCGTGTAGAATTATCGGCGTGTGCGTGGAGGCCTGTGAGTCGATGTTGGCCCAGCCCGTGGGCTTGACTTGGGCCATCCAGCGTTCGATTAGTATTGAGGAGACTGCAAGTATGACCAGGCGAATCAGTGGATTGGCGGCAGTGACCGTTTTACTTTGTGCGTCGTTCGCTTCGGCCCAGTCCGTCGTCACCGGCCCTAACGGTTCGGATCGCTGGCTGCTCGGGGAGTCGGGTGGGGCCGCGGGTCCTTCGTCGAGCGCGGCGTTTGCCATGTTGCGCCGTCCCGTCGAGAGCGTCGATTGGGACGAGACCCCATTCGAAGATGTGGTTGACTGGGTCAAGGACATGAGCGACGGTCAGGTTAACGTGATTCTACGATGGGGTCCGTTGGCCAACGAAAGCGTCGATCGTGACTCGCCGGTGACGCTTCAACTTATGAATACCACGGTTGCGGAAGTGCTCAACGAGGTAATGGAACAGCTATCCGAGGACGGTGAACTGCGTTATCACGGCATCGGCAACAAGCTGAAGATTTCCACCAGGTCCGACTTCGATCGGAAGATGTATCGCCGCTTGTACGACGTCAATGACATTCTGTTCCGGGTGCCGAACCTGGGAGAAGGCGCTCCCATGATCGATCTGCAGCAGACCACCGCTGGCGGCGGTAGCGGTGGTGGCGGTGGGCAATCCATTTTCTCTGGTAGTGGTGGTGGTAGCGGTCAGGAAGAAGCGGGTGAGCAGGCAGAGGAGAAACTGCAGGAAACCCTGGAAGAACTCAGGGAACTGATCGAGCAGACAATCGCTCCGGAGACGTGGAGCACGGATCAGGAGGCAGGCGGGCGAGGGCGAATCCGCATCTTCAATCGATCCATCATCGTCTACAATACGATCGAAGTGCACGAGATGATTGCCGGAAGGTTCGAGTTGGGGAAGTAATCAGGGTGGTACTGCGGGGCGGGTATCCCCCCCCGCAACGGTATAGCGTTCAGGATCGACAGGGTTGCAGGGCTCGGCGAACACGCGCCTCTGTGACTCCCTCAATCCTGATCTTTTTTTTGGGATGACTTCGATCCGGATATTACCACCACATCCTATTTGTGCAGACCGAGCTGCTTCGACAGGAATGTCACCAAGGCCTGGTCGGCCTTGCCCTTCTCGGGCGGAGCGGCGACGGCAACCCTGGCACGTTTGTACCACTCTCCGAGGAGGCGGGTCTGTGATGCGCCCGGCACGACTTTGACGGGGAGTAGGACGGCATTTCCCTCAGTGTTGATGTCGAGCTTGACGATAGTCTACACGTCATGCCCACTCAATACGAAATCGGTGTTGTCGGAGCCGGAAACGCGGCTGAGGGAATTGTCCATGGGATCCTTCGGAACTCGATATTGTTCGCCGATCGCATGATCGCGTCCGACCCGGTGGAAGGGCGGCGCCGGCTCTTCGCAGATCGGTTCAATGTCGATGTGACTGGCGACAACCGGCATCTCGCTCTCAACAGCTCGATAGTGATCCTGGCCGTCAAACCCCAGCAGTGCGCCGAGGTCTGTCAGGGGTTCGCCGAGATGATGCGAGAGGATCATCTTGTCGTGTCGATCATGGCGGGCGTGTCGACGACGGTGATCGAGTCCTTCTTCCCTCACCAGCCGACACGCGTTGTCCGGACGATGCCCAATCTGCCGGCGCACGTTGGGGCGGGTATGGCCGGGATCTGCAAGGGCAAACATGCTCAGGAAGTCGACCTGCTGCGGGCTCAGCGGATCTTCGACGCGGGCGGTCGGACCATCGTCATCGAGGACGAGTCCCTGATGGACGCGGTGACGGCCGTCTCGGGAACGGGGCCGGCGTACTTCTACTTCTTTGTCGAAGCGCTGACGGCGGCCGGGGAGAAGGCGGGGTTGCCTCGACAACAGGCAGAACTGCTGGCCAAGCAGGCATGCTTCGGGGCGGCGAGGATGATGCTCGAAACCGGCGAGCCGCCCGATGTCCTCCGCGGGAAGGTTACATCGCTCGGCGGCACGACGCAGGCCGCCATGGAATCCATGGCCGGGAATCGTGTCTTCGAGCACATCAGCGAGGGCGTTCTGGCTGCCTGGCAACGCAGCCGAGACCTCGGCGCGTAATCGTTGTGTCGTGCGTTTGCCGGCTGGTATTGGTGGAACCTATAGCGCTTTCAGGGCAAGTGTAGCGTCGAATACCGGTTTGCTGTCGGGCCAAGCTCGCACCCGCACACTATACTTGGATAGAGCTTGCTCTAGTCGTCAGCGCAGGTGCTTGTCGAAGAAGCGGGCGAGTTGTTCGTAGTAGAGCAGGCGGTTCGCCTCCTTCCGGAAACCGTGACCCTCGTCCGGGAAGTAGAGTTCCTCCACATCCTGTCCACGTTTCTTCAGCGCGACGGCGATCTGCATGGCCTCGCCAATCGGTACCCGGGGGTCGTTCAGCCCGTGGGCGAGCATCAGTGGTGTGTCGATCAGGTTGACTTTGTAGATGGGTGAGATGGAACGGAGGAACTCCGGGTCGGACAACGGGCCGTACTCGGCCTCGCGCAGATGGCGGCGGTAGGCCTTGGTCTGTCGGAGGAAAGTCTCGAAGTTGACGATGCCCACTATGTTGCAGGCGGCTCCGAAGAGGTCCGGCGCTTCGGTGATCGTGGCCATGACCATAAACCCGCCGTAACTGCCACCCCAGGCGCCGATCTTCTTTTGTATCGTGTATCCCTGGTCGATGAGGTACTTCGCCGCCCACACTCCGTCTTTCACGCTGATGTGGCGGTTCTTGTAGTTGTCGGCTTCGATGTACGCTTTGCCGTAGCCGCTGGAGCCGCGCACGTTGGGCGCGAGGACGCCGTAACCACGGGTGAGCAGGTACTGATACTGCCGGTTGAAGTACGGGCGGTACTGTCCTTCCGGGCCGCCGTGGTACTGCACGATAAATGGAATCTTCGTTCCATCGCGGTGATCGGGGGGCAGGTACAGGAAGGCCGGGATCATGGTGCCGTCGAACGAGGGGTAGTGGACGAGTTCTGGCAGGCGGAAGTTTGCGACGTCGATGCCCTGTGTGTCCGCCGTGGTCAGGGCGACTGCCGGCTCAGTGGGTCGGGTCATATTCCAACAGTAGACAATGCCGGGTGTGTTGGCGTTATTGAGTGAATAGAGCATGTGGTCGCCGGCGAAGTCGATGTTCCCGACGATTCCCTTGGCCATCGCCGGCGTCTTCATCGGGGTCAGGTTGGCTGCGCGATACAGGCGCAGCGTGCGGTAGCCGTCCTCGTTGAGTGCGAGGGCGAGCACGGTGCGTTCCTTGTTCATGGTGACGAAATCGACCTCTCTGTCGGACGTGTCCGGCAGGATCGGCGTCGGATGTCCGGTCTCGAGATCCAGGGAGAAGAGGGTTCTGAGGTCGCGCCGGTAGTTCGTGTTGACGAGGAAACGCCGGCCGTCGGCGGTGTAACCGATAGGGGTGAAGGACCACGCTTCCCCGACGGGGGTGATCTCGCGCGAGTCCCCCGTTGCAAGAGTAATCTCGAACAGCTGGGAGTGGGAGGCAGAGTTGTACTTGCCGACGACGAGCTTCGTGCCGTCCTCGCTGAAGTCGGCGGGGTAGTGGGAGCCCGTTTCGGCCATGACCTTCCGGTGAGCGCGCGTGTTCAAGTCAAAAAGGTAGATGTGGAAGTCGGCGGGGGATTCGTCGTTGGCTCGATAGGCGAATGCATGGGAATCACGTCTCCATTGCATGCCGCCGTACACGACCTCCTGATCGGAGAACAGGGTCTCCATCGAGCCGGTGGAGGCATCCATCAGGAACAGGTCGGCCTGCTCGCTCCCCCCGATGCTGGCAGTGATGGCGATCCATCGACCGTCCTCGCTGAGGCTGTAGCCGCCGATACCATCCGCGAAGTCCGTGAGTCGAACCGCATCCGCCTGCGTTTTGCCCGGTGGAACCTTGTAGAGCTGTCGAATGCCGTCGGGGTCATGGACGTAATACAGGGTCTGGTCTTGCGCGAGGGAGACGGCTCCGGGCCAGCGGATCTTGACGAACCGGGCGATGCTGATTCCGTCCCTCCCGGTGGCGGTGGCCGAAGCACATCCGCCGGTCAACGCGGCGAGCAGGATTCCGCATGCACAACCAATTGCACAGGTGCTGCGGCGAATCGTGGAATACGTCATGAGTTTCTTCTCCAGGCTAGAGCAAGCTCTATCCAAGTGTAGCGTCCGAGTACGAGTTTGGCCCGAGAGCAAAGCGGAATTCGACGCTGAACTTGCTCTGAAAGCGCTATAAGGTCTGAGGAACGCAGTCCGGCATATCTCGGGATGGACAGCCGTTCCTTCCAGCCGACATTGGCCGTCAAAGACAGACAGTCTGTCGTGGAGTGCGTTGTACATGACCGGCTACTTCAGGCGGTCGTTTCCGGCGGCCCCGCATGAGCTGAGGCATGCCGCAGGTCTTGTCAGACGCCCTCGAACACACCGCGCAATACCGTAATCGCCTGCTCGAGGTCCTCACGAGAGACATCCAGATGTGTTACGGCCCGGACGCGCTGCGAGCCCAGAGGCAGCATCCAGACCCCCCTTTGCAGCAGCGTTTTGCATAAGGTTTCGGCCGCCTGTTTTCCTGCATCAACGTCGAAGTACACGATGTTCGTCTCGACCGTGTCAGGATCGATGGAGACCCCGGGCAAATCGGCGAGGGCTTCTGCGAGAAGCTTCGCGTTTGCGTGATCGTCGGCGAGCCGGGTTATGTTGTGTTCTAATGCGTACAATGCACCGGCGGCGATGATTCCGGCTTGGCGCATCCCGCCGCCGAACATTTTGCGAAACCGGTGTACGCGTCGGATTGTCTCTGCCGAACCTGCGACAGTCGAACCGACGGGTGCGCCGAGCCCCTTGGAGAAGCATATCGAAACGGTATCGAAGTACTGGGCGTATTCGGCCGCCGAGTGACCCGTCGCGACGCAGGCATTCATCAACCTCGCCCCGTCCAGGTGCATTCTCAGGCCGAACTCGGAGGCCGCCTCTCGGATCGGGGGGATGCGATCGATAGGCCAGACCGTTCCGCCGCCGACATTGTGCGTGTTCTCCACGATGATCAGAGAAGAGTGGGGGAAGTGGGAGTCGTCGGGCCGGACGGCCGCACGTACATCGTCGGCGGTGAACAGCCCCCGCGGACCGGGAAGCAGTCGAACCGAACAGCCTGAGACGGCGGACGGACTGCCTGCCTCGTAGTGGTAGGCGTGGCTGTCGGCGTGAAGGATGATTTCGTCGCCCGGCTGGGTCAAAGCGCGAATCGCCGTGCTGTTTGCCATCGATCCGGAAGGTACGAAGATTGCTGCTTCTTTCCCGAGGAGCGAGGCCACCGTCTCCTGGAGCCGGTTGACGGTCGGGTCGCCGGCGAATACATCATCACCGACCTCGGCCTCTGCCATGGCCTTGCGCATCTCGGGTGACGGCTTGGTGACAGTGTCGCTTCGCAGGTCGATCAAGTGGGAATCAGTCATGTCAGTCCATTTCGCTTTCACAGGGGTCGGCAATCAGCCCGTTTGAGCCAGCGCCTCGGTGAGCCTCGTTATGGTCAGGAGGGCTCTTGCAGTCCTGGACGTACAGGGCTTCGTTTCGCCGTGGACATCGTTGAGGCATCGACGGACATCCTTGAGGCCGTAGGCCGACGACTGTAAGCTGCGGACGTTCATCAGTCCGAAGCATTTCGCACGGGAATTGTCCACAGGTCCTGCGTGCGTTTCGCGTTGCACGGCTCAGTGTACGATTCGATCGTATAAACCTGGAGTCACGCCGTCAATCTTCGCATGTGTCGGATCCTGCAGGTTGGGTGCCGTTGTCGCGGCGGATACTATCCGCTAGACTCTCAGGCGTTCTCGGCGGGGCCGAACCGAGCCCGGCGGAGCAACTCGCGCGACGTAGGCCAATCGAAAACGCCGCAGCATGTGGTGGGAACGAGGTACTCGGGAGACGTGCAGAACGGGGCGCATGTCAGAGTCGGGTTGTCTCCCGTTTGACGGTCACCGACCGAGGGCGTCGTGCGGTTTCGAGCAGCATCCATGGAGCAGACAGGCATGGATATACGATTTGTTCTCGGGCTTTCGATTCTCTTCCAGCTTGGTGCCGCCGCGATTGCGCTTTGGCTGATTCGCGTCACGGGGCGGCGTGTGGCCTGGGTGCTCCTGGCGGCCGGGATCGCGCTGATGGCCGTGCGCCGGGCGATCACGTTGTACCATTCCTTTTCCGGTGAGCCGGCTCATTCCTTGGATCTGACAGCCGAGTTGGTGGCCCTGGTGACGTCAATCGCCATGTTGGTCGGGCTGGCCCTGATCGTTCCGCTGTTCCGGTCGGTTCAGCGCTCCCTGCACGATACCCTCGAGGGCGAGACCAGGTTTCGGCAGTTGGTGGAGGCGGCCTTCGACGGCATCTGTGTGCACGACGGTGAGCGCATGCTCGATGCGAACGCTGCGTTCGCCACGATGTTCGGTTACACCGAGTCGGAGTTGGTGGGGATGCCTCCGCTTGATCTTATTGCCTCGGATTCGCGAGAGACGGTGGCCGAGGTCATTGCGTCGGGGTCGGACGCACCGTACGAGGTTGACGCGATTCGCAAGAACGGGACCGTGTTCCGAGTGGAGATATGTGGCAAGCCGATTGGATACCGTGGACAGGAGGCCCGCGTTGCGACTGTGCGCGACATCACGGAACGTAAGTGTGTGGAGGAGCGTTTGCGGCTTCTCTCGTTGGCCGTGGAGCAGAGTACGGAAGGCCTTGCCGTAACGGATGTTGACGGACATCTGCTGTTTGTCAACGAGGCTTTCGCCGCCATGCACGGCTATGTGCCGGACGAGCTAGTCCGGAAGCACCTGTCCGTATTCCACAACGCCGAGCAGCTGCCGGCCGTCGAAGAGGCGAACCGGCAGATTTTTGATACGGGCGCATTCCACGGGGAAGTCTGGCACGCACGGCGTGACGGCACGGTGTTCCTGGCCTCCATGCACAATTCATTGGTCAAGGATAACATGGGCTGTTCTGTAGGGATAATCGGCACGCTCCGCGACATCACGGATAGCAAAGAGCAGGAGCAGGAGTTGCTCGAGACCCGGCATCGCCTCGACCACCTGCTCGCCTCGAGCCCTTCCGTGATCTTCACCTGCGGGTTGGGGCCGGAATACCCTACCACCTTCATCGGCGGGAATGTTTCGTCTCGACTCGGGTACGAACCGGCGGAGTTCTATGAGGACGCATCTTTCTGGTCAAAGCAGATCCATCCGGACGATGCCGAACGGGTGCATCGTGAGTTCTCGCGCATCGAGAAAGAGGAGCATGTCTCGTATGAATACCGGTTTCGTCACAAGGCGGGGCATTACATCTGGCTCCATGATGAGCTGGTGCCGCTAAAGGACAAAGATGGGACGATCTACGGCGTGGTTGGGAGCTGGTTTGACGTTACCGATCGCAAGCGGATGGAAGAGGAGCTGCAAAGGGCTCATGACGAACTCGAACAACGTGTCGCGGAGCGTACGGCGGAGCTTATGGAGGCGAACCAACGACTCCGGCGCGAGGTTGCCGAACGCGAACGGGTCGAGGCTGCCTTGCGGGAGAGCACACGGAAGTTCCGTGCCATCTTCGACCAGACATTCGAGTTCATCGGCCTGATGACGCCTGATGGCACTCTGATCGAGGCCAACCGATCGGCTTTGAGCTTTGCCGGAATCGAGGAATCCGACGTGCTCGGCAAGCCATTCTGGGACACTCCCTGGTGGGCCCATTCCGCCGAGTTGCAGGACCGATTGCAAGACGCCACAGGGCGGGCTGCTGCCGGTGAATTCGTCCGGTTTGAGGCGAACCATCCGGCCGCCGATGGCCGGGTCCTCCACGTTGACTTTTCGCTTAAGCCCTGGAGAGACGAAGCCGGGAACGTCATTTTTTTGATCCCGGAAGGTCGCGACATCACCGAGCGCATGCGTGTTGAGGAGAAGCTACGCGGTAGCGAAGAGAAATTCCGGTCGCTGTTAGAGACGACCAGTGATTGGGTGTGGGAGGTGGATCAGGACGGCCGGTACACCTACGCGAGCCCCCGAATCAGGGACTTGCTGGGTTTCGAGCCGGAGGAGGTCATCGGCAAGACGCCCTTTGATCTCATGCCTTCCAACGAGGCCAGGCGCGTAGCCGAATGGTACGGGGAGAAGGTCAAGACGGGTGAGCCGTTCTCAGGCCTGCAAAACACGAACCTGCACAAGAGTGGGCGATTGGTGGTGATCGAGACGAATGCCGTACCGGTTCTTGACAAGGCCGGCAATCTGATGGGTTACCGGGGTATCGACCGCGATATCACCAAGCGCAAGCGCGTCGAGGAAGAGCTGCGAAAAAGCGAAGAGCACCTTCGTACTGTTGTGGGCGCCAGCAAGGACGCGATCTTAGCGATCGGAGAGGACGGTCTGGTTACGCTGTTCAACCCGGCGGCCGAGCGGATGTTCGGATGGTCGGCAGACGAGATGCTCGGGGGACCGCTTGATCGACTCCTGCCCGAGGATAATCGCGCCGATCACCAGGAGTACGTTGATGGCTATTTCCGCCACGGCGAACCGGCGAGAGCCGTAGGCCAGACACTGGAGTTGCGGGCGGTGCGCAAGGATGGTCACGAGTTTCCGATTGGCCTGTCGTTATCGACGGGAAGCCTGGGCGCTCAGCGTTTCGCTTTGGCGGTCATCCGCGACATTACGGACGCCAAACAGGCGGAGGAAGCTCTCATGACCCGCCTCCGGTATGAGGAGGGACTTGCGGCCTGTTCTCGGGCCTTGCTCGGGCACGGTGGTACGGAGGAGGCACTCAAAGAAGCCCTGCAACATCTGCTGCGTGCCTCCGGGGTCAGCCGGGTGTACGTCTTTGAGAATTTCGAGGACCGGGAGGATGGGTTATGCATGCGGCAGATACAGGAAGTCTGCTCACCGGGCGTCAAGCCCCAGATCGACGACCCCCTTTTGAGGCACCTTCCGTACGCCCAGGGCTTCGCCAGATGGGAGGAGAAGCTGGGGAAGGGGGAGGCCGTAGGTGGTGTGGTCAAGAGTCTGACGGAGGGCGAACGGGAGGTTCTGGAGCCGCAAGACGTCCTTTCCATTCTTGCTCTACCCGTGTTCCTGGAGGGAGAGTGGTCCGGGTTCGTCGGCTTTGATGACACTCGATTACCCCGGACATGGACCGAGGAAGACGCTCGCCTGCTTCAGACCGCGGCCGAAATCATCGGAGCCTTCATGACGCGAGAGCGGGCGGAAGAGAGATTGCGGCACGCCTTGGAGGACGCCGAAGCAGCGAGCCGGGCCAAGAGCGTTTTCCTTGCCAACATGAGCCACGAGATTCGCACGCCGATCACGGCCATGTTGGCCGCAACGGAACTCCTGGCCGATCAGATGGATGATTACACTGAACCGCCCGTGCATCTCGACATGATCTCCGCGAATGGGCGACATTTGCTTGCCCTCATCGACGACCTGTTGGACCTGTCACGTACGGAGGCGGGCAAGCTCGAAGTGCGCCGCGCTCCCTGTTTCCTGCTCGATGTCGTTTCCGATGTCCAGGCGGTGACTGAGTTGCTGCATCAACGAGAGGCGGTGGATTTTCGAATTCTCTTCGAGACTCCGATCCCTACAGAGATCTACACCGACCCGACGAGACTGAAACAAGCGATCATCAATCTCATCAGCAACGCCCTGAAGTTCACCGAGGTCGGCTATGTCCGCGTTCGCGTTGCTGTCCACCGTGATCTGCCGGAACCCTCTCTGCATATCGCCGTCGAGGACAGCGGCGTGGGGATTCCGGGCGAGGAGATCGAGAACATATTCCAGACGTTTGCGCAGATCGAACCCGGACCGTCCGGGATCTTCGGGGGTGTGGGCCTGGGATTGCCATTGGCGAAGTGGATCGCCGAGCAACTCGGTGGTTCCGTGGATGTGACCAGTCATGAGGGGCGTGGGAGCACGTTTACGCTCCGAGTTGCTGCCAATCCGCCGGAGAATACGGAATGGTTTACTCCTGAGGACTTGACGATCCCCGTGAGGCCGCGGTTGCGCACCGGTGGGAGCCGTAGGAAGGGGGTACTGAGTGGCTATATTCTGCTTGCGGAGGATTTCCCGGATACGCGCCGGCTGATCGAGGAAGCGCTGAACGGTTGCGGAGCCACTGTCGTCGCCGTAGGCAATGGCGAGGATGCGGTCAAGGCTGCCTTGGGACGATCGTTCGATCTGATACTCATGGACATTCGAATGCCAGGAATGGATGGTCTCGCTGCTACGGCGGAGTTGAGACGGCAGGGGTGCATGACACCGATCGTCGCCCTGACGGCGTCCACTTCGGGCCGTGATCGGGAGCAGATCCTGAAAGCAGGCTTCGATGACTTCTGGAAGAAGCCGATTCCACTTGACCTCCTGGTCGAATCCGTGGCGACTTACATAGGTACTGAACAGGCAAAGCCCACTATGTCTGCCCGTGACGAGTCGGCATCCTGCATATCAGAAGCGACCCAAAAGCGGTTGGCCGTCGTTCGTGCGGAGTTCGTGGGCAATCTTCCTCAGCGCCTGGCTCGCATCACTTCCGCGGTCGAAACACGTGACATGCTCGAGGCGCGCGAGGCCCTGCACCAACTTTTCGGAGCCGGCGGTATCCACGGATTCATGTCCATCTCGGAAGAGGCGGCTCGTTTGCTCGAGCTTGCAAGGAATGAGACACTCGCTGGTTGCCCTCACGAGTTGTCAAAGCTGGAAGAGTTAATTGAGGACGCTGCCCGGACCATCCGTGAGATGGGCGACGATTAGCGAAGGAGGTGGTCTTTGGCGATCGTGGCCGGAATCGACGAGGCCGGGTTCGGACCCCTGCTCGGCCCATTGATCGTGAGCGGTGTTGCTTTTCGTGTACCGGATCAGCGGCTCGGCGACTCCCTGTGGGATACTCTGCGTGCCACGTGCGCGCCCGCGCCGGAACGTGTGGGACGTCGGCTTGTCGTGGCCGACAGCAAGCTAGTCTACCGCTCGCGCGGGAGGCTGGCTCCTCTGGAGAGGACGGCTCTGGTAATACTGGCAGCCTCGGGCTCGCGGCCCACGACATGGCGGGCTCTGCTGGATACGGTTGCTCCGGGCGCCGCCGGTCAGCTCGATCGCTATCCCTGGTATGCCGCATCGAATGCCGACCTGCCGATCTCGGAGGGGGTGGGAGACATCGGCACGCAGAGCAACGCCGTCCGCCGTGATGCCCAGCACCATGGTGTTTCCTTTCTCGGTGTTCACAGCGAACCTTTGCCGGAGGGTGAGTACAACCGGCTCGTGAGGACCACCCGCAACAAGTCAGTCGTATTGCTCGGCCTGGTGCTTCGGGTGATGGATCGCATCATGCAAATGGTGCCGGGTGAGCGTCTCCGTCTCTACGTTGACCGGTTGGGGGGGCGAACTCACTATCGAGACGCGCTGATGACGGCCGCTGAGGGCTACGAGTTGCGGGTACTCGAAGAGTCGTCCGCACGAAGCGCGTATGAGCTGATCCGGCCCACGCGCACCTGCGAGATCGAGTTCGTGACCGGGGGCGATCGACGCCATTTCACCGTGGCTCTGGCCAGCATCTATAGCAAGTATCTGCGCGAGCTGTACATGCATGCTTTCAACCGGTACTGGTCGGGGCAGATCGACGGACTGCGGCCTACGGCCGGGTATTATCAAGACGCCCAGCGATGGCTCCTTGAGGCCGGGGTACAACTCGGGAAACGTGCTATCGACCGGAGCATGCTGGTCCGTGAACGGTGAGGGGGTCCTGCCGGACGACGGTGGTTATGCCACGAGATTCCCCTTGGTGCTGTCGATGAGGTATGGTCGGCCTACGTGCAGTAGCTGAAAAGGACTTACGCAAAGCTGTCGGGGGACTTACCGGTGGCTGTTTGACAGTGATCCGGGAGGAGGCTAAGTTACCCATCGGCTGTGTTTAGGAGTATTGCCGGTGCCGATCGAAAACTGGTCCGACAACATTTTGGTCGTTGATGTTCAGGACGATCCGGCCTTCACGGACGATCTGAATGCTCTGATCGAGGAGCTGGATGTCCGGAAGGATGTCGATGTCGTGCTGAACTTCGCCGGCGTCAGCTACCTCAACTCCTCCAACATCGCCAAACTCCTCAAAGCCCGCAAGAAACTAGTCAGCGCCCGGCGCAGGCTCGTTCTTTGTGGGATCAGCACCAATGTCTGGGGTCTCTTCCTTGTTACCGGGCTCGACAAGGTTTTCGACTTTGCAGACAACGTCGCAACCGGACTCACCGGCGTCCAGATTGACAGCGAGGAATAGCCGATTAGGGGTACGCCAGGGTGAACGGTTCGCGATTGTCCGGCGCTGTTGCGCAACGGTGTGGACAGCGTACGACCCTGGTGCATGCAGGCGACCAACCACGCCCAATCGAGAGACCCCTCGAATGAACTGTTGAGCCGTGAACATTCAGTGAACCCATCTGTAGGTGCCATGCCCAAGCCGGAAGAAGGCTGAGAGGCCTCCCATGAATCGGGGACATGGCCGCGCTGATCGCTCTGCGTGCCTGAGTGCGAGGCGCGGGCATGTGTCCCTTCGGCGAAACGCCCACAGCCGTCGTCCGCTTGGCCATGGCACCCCGGGACGAACGGGTTTCACTGAGTATTTACGTTTAGCCCGGGGTGGATCACGCAGTCCATCAGTTCCGCCATGGGGGTTGTTATGCGCGTTCCTGTGGCGACAATGAGCCGGTAGAAACCCCGGCAATCTCAGGAACAGGAAGGAAAGCGACATGACGTTTATTTCGATGTGCTTGGCCTCGGTGCTCTTGGCTTTTGGGCAGCAGGGCGGGTCAGCAAGAGTGGCGGTTGTGGATGTGCCGGCTGCTTCATCTCGATATGCCCGCACGGCCGATCTCGAGGCCCAGTTCGAGCAACAACGGCTCAGGTTCAACGAGGAGCGAAACGCGAGGCAACAGAGAATCCAGCGTCTCGGGCAGTCGCTCCAGGAGGAACTCAAGCCGGGCACTCCGGAGTTCGAGGGGCGACGTAAGGAACTCGCCATGCAGGAGGCCGAGCTTCAGTGGTTTGTGGAGTCGGAGAGCCAGCGGATCGAGAGGGCTCTGGCCGAGTCGTTGCAAGTTATTTTCACTGACATCCTGGCGGCTGTCCGCGAAGTGGCGGATGAACAGGGGATTGATATGGTGCTGGCGGCTGACCGGCTGCCGGAGGAGCCGGCCCAGAACACAGCCCAGATTCGACAGCAGATCGTGCTTCAGAAGGTACTCCATTGGAATCCGCGCGTTGATCTGACCGAAATGGTCATTGCGCGCCTCAACGAGCGATACAGGGCACGGAAGCTGACATCTCCCTCCGGCGCGGCACCTCCATCTGTCGAAGAAGGATCTGAACTGCTTGATCGGCCTGTAAGAGCAGGGGCGCCCGAAGGATCGTAACTCGCCACGAAGCGGGCAAGCCGGCCCCCCCAGGTGACCTTGGAGTACGTAGCGAACCGGGACGGATCATTCTTCTGCTGACCGGGGGATCCTGGTCATTTCTGGAAGAGCGCACGCCCTTGGGACGTTGATAAATCGGGCAAGCTGGCCGATAATGTCCTGGATCGGGTGTTTCGGGAATAGTGATTGAACCTCTGGGTTTGTGGCCACCACTACTTGGTGGGCAACTCGAAGGTTTCACTGCGCGATTGGAACGGTTTGAAGCACCAGCAAACGATCAGCCGCGAGGTCGAACTTGAAGGGCGGGGGCTGTTTACCGGCCAGCCCGTGACGATGCGTGTGCGCCCGGGCAAGGCGCACAGCGGCATCTGGTTCGTCCGGACGGACCAGACTCCGCCTGTCCGTGTCGCCGCTCGCATCGAGAACGTGTCAAAGCGGGCCAGGCGCACCTCACTTAGAAATGGAACGGTTGCCATCGAGACCGTCGAGCATTGCCTCGGGGCGTGCAGCGGTCTGGGCATCGACAATCTCCAGATCGAGCTGACCTCCAACGAGCTACCGAGTTTCGATGGGAGCAGCCTGCCATTCGTGCAGATGTTCCGTGAGGGCGGTCTTTGTGAACAGGACGCCCTTCGTGAGGCGTATGTCATCCCGGAGGTCATGCGTGTGGTGGAAGGGGACTCGGAGCTCATTGCGCTTCCGCCGCTCGATCCGAAATCCGAGACGTTGGAGATCGCCTACGACCTTGACTACGGTCCGGAGGGTCCCGTCGGGAGGCAGACCTACCGTGCCGTGCTGACACCGGAGAGTTTCGAGGCGAACATCGCACCGGCGCGCACGTTCGTTCTGGAACGTGAGGCGCAGGAGCTCCAGGCCGCCGGCTTCGGCAAGCATTTGGACTACCAGGACATTCTTGTCGTCGGCCCGGACGGTCCGATCGAGAACCGGCTGCGGTTCCCCGACGAGTACGTCCGGCACAAGGTGCTCGATCTGTTGGGGGATCTGGTCCTGCTCGGATGTCCGATCGTCGGGCGGGTCTACGCTCGCAAGAGCGGTCACTCACTCAACCACGCGCTGGTTCGGACCATTGGCGACTGTCGCGAACGGGAGCTGCGCGAATCGTTCTTCGTTCAGGCACCGCAGCTCGACATCCATCGTGTCCAGCGCATTTTGCCGCACCGGTATCCGTTTTTGATGATCGATCGGATAATCGAGATCGAGGGCAGCCAGCGCATCCGTGGTGTGAAGAACGTGACGATCAACGAGCCCTTTTTCCAGGGACATTACCCGGGTGATCCGATCATGCCCGGTGTGTTGATCATTGAAGCGCTTGCCCAAATCGGCGGTGTGTTGCTGAGTCAGGAACTCACTCACAAGGGGAAGGTGGCCGTCCTGTTGAGTCTGGACAAGGTCAAGTTTCGGCGGTCAGTCCGCCCGGGGGATCAACTGATGTTGGAGGCGGAGACGATCCGCGTGCGTAAGACGACGGGCCACATCAGGGGACGGGCACGGGTTGCCGGCGAATTGGCGGCGGAAGCGGAGATCAAGTTCATCCTCACGGATGCGGAATCACACTGACTTGTATTAGAGAAGGTTGAGCCCTTGAGCAAACACCCCACTGCGGTTGTCGATCCCGGTGCCGAGATCGGCCGGGACGTCGAGATCGGAGCCTTCAGTTTCGTCGGCCCGCACGTTCGGATCGGCGATGGCTGCAGGCTGCATCATCACGTGACGGTCGAAGGCTTCACGACACTCGGCGAGGGCTGTGAGCTCTTCCCGCAAGCCATCCTCGGTACTGCCCCGCAGGACATCAAGTACGGCGGGGAGCGCACAACTCTAGAGATCGGCAAGCGGAATATCTTTCGTGAGCTGGTGACGGTGCATCCCGGCACCGGCAACGGAGGCGGCGTGACGCGAATCGGTGATGACAACTTGTTCCTCATCGGGTCGCACATTGCTCATGACTGCCGTATCGGAAGTCGCTGCATCATCGCCAACTACGTGCAGTTCGCCGGGCACGTCCACATCGAGGACCATGTCAACATGGGTGGGCACTGTGCGGTGCATCATTTCGTGACGGTGGGGAGACACGCCTTCGTGGGTGGAATGACGCGCGTATCGGCCGATGTCCCGCCGTTTATGGTCGTCGTCGCGGCCCGGGGGCATCGGGCGGAGGTCCGCATGGTCAACGGTGTGGGACTGCAACGCACGGGATACGATGACGAGGATATTGCCTCGCTCAAGTCCGCATACATGCGTATCTTTGCACGCCGGGCCCGTCTCAGCGGCGTGAGTATTCAGGATCGTGTCCAGGGTGTTCTGGACGCTGAATCTCTCAATCCTCACGTCAAGTACCTTTGCGAATACCTGCTGCGTTCGTTCGCGCATGGTCGGCACGGCCGGTATCTCGAATCGCTCCGGGCCGATCCCGTCCATCGAAAAACGTGGAAGCTTCAGAACAAGTTTACGTTGAAGGTGGACGTCGTCGGTCGAGGGGCGGTCTTGAAGAACGCTGGACCGTCCTGCGAGGCCTCACACGAAGAGTTCGAACTGACGGCGAAGGCAGACCGAGGTTGGGGATTCGCCGGCTGGGACGGAAGCCTGTCGGGCAGCCAGAACCCGGCCTCGATTGTCCTTGACGGTGACAAGAACGTTACCGCCAGGTTTACACAGACCTCCGCACAAACCTCCTGAGGGGAAAGGTGGATCACGATGAGCAGAATCCTACGGGTGGCCGTCATCGGTACGGGACACATGGGGCGGCATCACGCCCGCATATACGGCGAGCTCGAAGGGTGTGAGCTGGTCGCCGTCGTTGACAAGGACGCGGAGCGTGCGAAGAAGATCGCGTCCCAGCACGGCGGCAAGCCGTGTGCGAGCATGACCGACGTATCCGGCGAGATCGATGCCGTAACCGTGGCCGTGCCGACTGTCTACCACGCGGAGGTGGCCATCCCACTGATTGAACGAGGTATCGCGGTGCTCGTCGAGAAACCGCTGGCTCCGGACAGCAAGAGCGCCAAGCGGCTGCTTGATGCGTCCCGCAAGCACAACTGTCTGCTGCAGGT
>JAUXGE010000407.1 GCA_030622435.1 Planctomycetota bacterium | reverse complement strand
GGAATGAATGGGGCACCAGCGCGTGCCTTCTGTCTACGAGTCCGTCCCCCACCCATACCGGCGACGCAACGACACGATTGTCCGACCCATCTAAGCGCCGGAATGGATGGGGCACCCGCGCATTTGTGGCACTATCAGTATCCGCGACGATGCGTCGCTTCTCCTGCGACGGCGGCGGTGGGCCTATTCGTCTGGGTACGGATTTGCTGCCCGGATGGATTCCCCGATATGCGTTGTGCGGACGGGACGTTCGGGAAGCTCCAGAAATTTCCTGCCGTGGTCACGGGACGAGTTTGAGTGTCAAGGATCTGATCGATGTTCGGGCGTGGCGTTGATAACCGGTTTCTCCTTGAGAATCTTCAGCAGGGTCGAGTCAACCTGCCACATGCCCTCGAGCGTGATGCGCCCGAGGTTTCGGATCGACTCCTCAGCCGTCTGTCCGACGAGTCCGTCATCCACGGTTAGTCCGTAGTCGTCGAGTGCCATGAGCCCGGACCGAATGGCGGTATCCACGGCCGTGACGCTCTTGAGAGCACAGCCGGGTTTGGCACCGTCGCAGATGAGACCGCCGAGGTCGCCGATGACGCTGTTGACCGCCAGGGAGATTTTCGCCGTGTCGCTGCCCGCCTGCTGGTAGACAATGGCGACGGCGGCGGCGATACCCGCGGCCATTGCACAGCCGCAGACGACCGAAAGCTCGCCAACATAGCACTTGACGTAGGCATTCAGGGTATGTGCGACTGCAATGCTGCGGATAATCCGCTCCTCCTCGATGTTCATTTCCTCGCCCACCATGCAGGAAGTGAGCGTGGCGACGATGCCTTGATTCCCTGACCCACCCGATGTCATTACGGGCTGGTCGATGCCCCCCATGCGGGCGTCAACGGCCGAGGCGACGCTGAGTTTCACGCGGAAGAAGATGTCGTCAGCAAGGTATCCCTTCTCCTTCATCCTCAGGAGTTGGTATGCCGTGCGCTGCATGTCGAGGCCGCGTTTCGACATCGCAAGGTTCATCTCCACGCCGCGCCGAAGGTGAGCGATCTGGTGGGCGTCGAGATCGGCAGTGAGCGAGAGAAGTGAGTTCAGGTCCATGTCTCGCAGGATCCGGCGATAGGACAGGGTGCCGTCATCAGAGCCTTGCCCGTTGCGATGCACGATATCATTACCGTCTTTCAGGATTCGTTCGACGTTCGTGTGTCCGCCGGCGAGCACGGCAAGCACTTTATGTCGGGAGCCTGTCACCTCCACTTCGACCCTGAAGTCTCCGTGACCGTCAAGGCACTCGATCGTGCATTTTCCGCTGTCACACAGCGCCTGGGCGCGGTGGAGATGTTCGGGCGTGACATCTCGGAGCAACTCGAGCTTCCCCTTTGGCTTGGCGAGGACGGCACCCAGGGAGGCTGCGAGGAGGTTCCCCTTCTTGCCTTGGGTGTGTGGCAAGATGGCCGCCGTCCCGTTCTTGAAAGTTCCCGGATCGACGCGAATCTCCAGGTGTTCCACATCCTCACCGAGATGGGAGGCGGCCAACGCCGCCGCATAGGAGCATGAAATGGGCTCCGTGCAACCGAGTGCGGGATACACCTCGTGTTTGAGGATTTCGTCTAACAAGTTCATAGTATGCCGGTTTCCATGTTGGCCGGAACTTCGCTGTCAGCAGGCTATTGAGAGAAGTGTGACGCCGGTTGCTTCAAGCCCGCGGTTTCGCCGGTGTCGAGCCGGTGCCGTGCGAGAACAAGCCACTTCCTCAACGGCGCGCCGGCGAGGGTGGCCGACCGTCAACGACGCATCGAGTGAATGAGGTTATCCGGGATGTTCGATCAAGCCAACCCCGAGGTCGCCCGCCGGAGGGTGACGGGTGCGTCCCGTTTTGGGTGGCATGGGCAAGCGGAAGGTGCGATCCACGTCATGCGCCTGCGCAGTCTCGGGTTGCAAGAGCCCATTCGTAAGCATGACACTGAGCTTGCCCGTGATGCGCCACTGGAGCCGCCGGACACCCCGAGCACGGGCAAGGGCCGCCCCCAGATACTCTTTGGCACTTGGAAACGCCGGGGTAGGCGGACCTTGCCCATGCCACCCTCGCCGGATTCGCCACCAGATTTGAGATGCAGCCGATGGGGCCTCGGGTAAAGGCGTTTTGCCGCATTCCGTTTTCCTCAGAGTCAGGCTGCCGCTTGACCATGCCACCTGGCCGATACATTTGGTGGGTGATGTACACTCGAGTGCTCCGTCAAGGCTGTTTGTAAGTGGTGCCCGCGGTTGAAGGGGCCACCCGACCGGTGCGACTGGTCCGCTCCCTTACGGTTGCGGTTCTGATAGAGCGCCCGGCGATTCGAGTCCCCCACGGGTGAAGCCATGGACCACACAAACCGCCTACGGCTGAAGCCATGGGCCACCCAAACCGTCATGTAACTACTGACAGAGCACTGGACATGGTTGCGAGATCGAGAAGGCTGTTGGAGCTGCCGGGGATGTCTACACATGAACGATTGATGAGACGTGCGGTCGATATGGCGAGAACGGGGATAGCGGCCGGGCAGTCCCCGTTCGGCGCCGTGATAGCGACCGTGGAGGGAGAGGTTGTCGTCGTCGCCCATAACAGAGTACGCGCCGACGGGGACATCACGGCCCATGCGGAGATCGCGGCCATACGCGCGGCCTGCGCGAAGCTCGGGTTGATCGATCTGAACGGGCATATCATCGTGACGACGTGCGAACCGTGTCCGATGTGTGCGTCCGCCATCCACTGGGCACGGCTCGACGAGGTGGTCTACGGGGCGACGATCGCCGATGCGGAGCGGGCCGGTTTCCACGAGCTTCCGGTTTCGGCAGCCTCGTTGTACGCCGAGGGTGGCAGCTCCGTGGATGTAACTCCTGACGTGTTGCGCAACGAGTGCGTCATGCTATTCGATCTGTGGAAGAACGGGCCGAATCCGGATCCGTACTGAGCGGATGCCGAGCTCTTCAGAAAGTCTGGATTATACCAGATCTGGTTTGACAATGCCGATTCGATGCGGCGGGCTTGATCGCAATCCGTAGCTCCGCGCGGCCGTCAAGCCCACAGCCCAGAGAGAGACCTATCGGCATAAGGGGGTATCTGCTTTGCTCCAGTACTCGTTGAACGTCCCGCAGAGAGAATCCACAGATTACGCAGATTGCGCAGAAACGGAGCAGCAAGGCGCCTGGAGCGGCAATCTGTGTCATCTGCGTAATCTGCGGATGACAAATGCCCAGCCAGGAATGGGATCATTGCGTCTGACGTTCGTATCGGGAGGAGTACCTGCCGCTGGTGGAGTCAAGGAGAT
>JAUXGE010000129.1 GCA_030622435.1 Planctomycetota bacterium | reverse complement strand
CTTCTCTCTTGGCGTTCCGCACAGCCATCGCCCATCTCCTTGAAATCGACCCGCCTCCAGCATCCAGCATCCAGCAGGGGGGTGACAATTGTCAAGAAGGTAGGGGCTCATTCCACAATGCCCGTCCTCACTCCCACGGCTCACGCCGTGGGCTGATGCCTTTCGCCCCCTGCGGGGCTTGTTTCCCTCTCGACGGTATAGATTGCACGCGTCAGGCCATCGGCTGATGACGCTCGCCGCCGCGATAAGTATTCAGCATCTAGTGCTCCGACACGTGTCATTCGATGGGGCGGGCTGAACCGAGCCGCGACCGTGACAGAGCGGACGAACGAGAGTCTCTGATACCGTTGCAGACCGCTTCCTCACGGTCGCGGCTCGGATTGCCCATCGATTCAGGCACGGCACCCGGCGCGTCTAGATCATGACCGGGTAGCGTAACAACGCGGCGTACGCTAAAACGAGCTGTAGTCTTTCCCCAAACAGGGCCTCAGCGGGGTAACGCACAGGGCTCGGATTGGCTTGGGACGAGGAAGACTCGTTCTCGAACATGAGTGCCGAAACCATGCCACAAGAACCTCTACGACTGGCCATGTTGATCTCGGGCGGTGGCCGGACATTGGTCAACCTGCAGGAACATATCGACACCGGGAGGCTCCGCGCGAGCATTGACGTCGTTATCAGCTCGCGCGGTGACGTGAAGGGTGTCGAGAGGTCGCGCAACCTGGGTCTGAGCACGATCGTCCTCGAAAGGAAGAACCTCTCTCCCGACGCGTTCCAGCAAGAGATCACCGAGGCCGTCGCCGACGTAGACCTCGTCTTGATGGGCGGCTTTCTGTCACTTTGGCGGTTTCCCGATACATTCCACGGTCGCGTCATGAATATCCACCCTGCACTGCTGCCCGAGTTCGGAGGCAAGGGCATGTACGGCCACCACGTTCACGAGGCCGTCATCGCCGCGGGGAAGACGGTCAGCGGCTGCACCGTGCATTTCTGCGATAACGAGTATGACCACGGCCCGACCATCCTCCAAAGAAGGGTACCTGTTTCCCCGGACGACACGCCGGACTCGCTGGCGGCCCGTGTTTTCGAGCAGGAGTGCATCGCCTACCCCGACGCCGTCCAGCTTTTCCTTGAGGGGAGGATCACGTTGGAGGGAAACAGCGTCACCGTGAAGTGAGGATGACGGCACGACGATAAGGACTTGCGTGTGATCGAGACGGTACTCTTTGACATCGGAGATACGCTGCTGCACTCGGAGATACCGAAGACTCGAGACATTCTCGACACGGCCGCCCGCCCTGCCTACGACGGGCTGTGCGAGGCGGGGTACGACCTTCCAACCTATGAGATCTACCTCCGGAAACTGAGGCGAGGCTTCCGGCGGGCCCACCTGTGGTCACGAATCAGCCGGCGAGAGGTCCGGTTGACGCGAGTGCTCGATCTGAGCCACCGGCGCATGGGCGTATCACTCAAAACCGGGCATCTCGAGGACACGGTGCAGTGGTGTGCCCAGGCGTTGCACCGGCACATGGCGGTGGATGAACATGCCGTGCGAGTCGCCACGGAGCTTCGAGCGGCCGGACTGAAGCTGGGGCTGGTATCCAATACGGTCTTTCCGGGCTCCACGATCGATGACATGCTCGAATCGCATGGTCTGCTGGACTACTTCGCAGTTCGCGTGTACTCCTCAGAAGTGCGGTATTTCAAGCCGCAGGCACCGATCTTCAACCTGGCTTTGGGTCGGCTCGGAGCAACGGCGGCACGAACCCTGTTCGTAGGTGACCGTCCGGACAAGGACGTAGCGGGTGCTGCCCGGGTGGGCATGAGGACGGCCCTGTTCACTCGAAGCGATCCTGTTCCATGCGGGCGTGTGCAGCCGGATTATGTGATTCGATCGTTGAGTGAGATCCCGAGCATTCTCAACGTGTCGGTGCAAGGAAGCTGAAATGCATCCGGACCTGGTTCCAGAACGATTGCTGGCAGCGTATGCAATCGGCATCTTCCCGATGGCGGACGACCAGGGCGAACTCCACTGGCTGGCGCCGGATCCGCGAGCGATCATCGAGTTGGAAGCTTTCAAAGTGTCTCGCTCTCTGCGAACGCTCCACAGCCGCGGCGTGCTGGCGATCACGTTCGACCGTGCGTTCGACGCGGTGATCGACGAGTGTGCCGACCGACCGGAGGGAACATGGATTTCGGACGAGATCAAGGAAGCCTACTGCCACCTGAACCGGCTGGGTTTCGCACACAGCGTCGAGGCGTGGCGGGATGACCAACTCGCCGGGGGGCTGTATGGTGTGGCCATCGGCGGTGCGTTCTTCGGCGAATCGATGTTCTTTCGGGAGAGCAACGCCTCGAAGATCGCCCTTGTAGGCCTTGTGGAACACCTGCGGGAGCAGGGTTGCACGCTGCTGGACGTCCAGTTCATAACCGAGCACCTTCGCCAGTTCGGTGCGGTGGAGATTTCCAGGGTGGTCTACGAACAGCGGCTGAGCCGGGCTCTAAGACAAGACTGCTCGTTCCTCGATCCGCCGGGCCAACCACCACAGCCGATGTCAAAGGGCAAGGAGAGGGACTGAGCATGGACAGCGCGACAACTCCCGCCGTGGGCAACAAGCTGTTCCTGCACAACATGCGAGCGCTGTGGCGCGCCGACCCGGACCTCGCCATGCGCATCGACGCCGTCGACGATGACGAACGGATCCCCCTCGAACCTACCCGGAGCGGCACCTGGACAGCCAGGGTTGCCATGCCGGACGGCGCCTCGGCGTACCTGCACAGCCGGTACGACCCGGAGGCGGAGGCGGAGCAATTCGCGGCTTCGGTACCCATCGAGGACAAGTACTGCTTTGTCGTCATGGGATTCGGGCTCGGATACCACATTCGTGCTCTGGCCCGGCGCATTCGCGGGGACGGGTTCATCCTTTGCAGCGAACCTTCTTTACCCCTGCTTTCCACGGCTCTTACATGTGTGGATCTTTCCGAACTAATCGAGACGAAACGCCTCGTCATTCTGACTGACGACAACAAAACCCGCCTGCATGAACTCCTGAGGCCTTTCAACGCTATGATCATGCTCGGCGCCCAGTTCGTCAGGCACGCCGCCTCGGCGCGCCTGGCCGAACCGGCACACGCCGTAATCAACAAGGCTATCACCGAGTTCGTCACGTTCACACGCATGACCCTCGTCACACTGGTCTCCAACTCACGCATCACCTGCCAGAACATAGCTATGAATCTGGTCAACTATGTCTCAACGCCGCCGATCGATCTGCTGTGTCAGCGATTCGTGGGCAATCCCGCCGTCATCGTTTCGGCCGGACCTTCCCTCGCCCGGAACATCGACCGGCTCGCCGCGTTGAAGGGACGTGCGGTCCTGTGCGCCGTTCAGACGGCCATAAAGCCGCTCATGCAGCGCGGCATCGTGCCGGACTTCGTTACCAGTCTCGACTTCCACGAGATGTCCCGGAAGTTCTTCGACGATGTGGGCGATCTAAGCGGGGTGCACTTGGTCGCCGAGCCCAAAGCGACTTGGCATGTCGTCGACGACTATCCCGGCCCTATCTCGCTGCTGGACAATGGATGGGCGAGGATGCTGGTCGGAGACGAACTCGGCGGGCGCGACGGGCTGACCGCCGGTGCGACAGTCGCCCATCTTGCGTTCTACCTTGCGGCCTACCTGGGCTGCGACCCCATCATCTTCGTCGGGCAGGATCTCGCGTTCACCGGCCACGTGTTCTACGTACCCGGCGTCGAGGTACACCACGCCTGGCGAAGTGAACTGAACCGGTTCCAGAGCATCGAGCAGAAGGAGTGGGAACGCATCGTCCGAAACCGTCCGATTCTCAGACGCGTAGCGGGTTCCCTCGGAGGCGAGCTTTATACGGATGAACTCCTCTTCACCTACCTCGAGCAGTTCGAGAAGGACATCGCCTCCATCCCACAGCGCGTCATCAACGCCACGGAAGGCGGGGCCATGATCCGTGAGACTGAGGCAATGACTCTCGATGAGGCGGCAACTCGCTTCTGCGCGGACCCGATCGATCCCGATCGGTTCGCCTATCGCGAGACGACGAAGTGGCGTGATCCGTCGAAGCTGGAAGCGACCGGGCTGCAGCTCGCGCGTCGCATCGAAGAGCTTCACGGTGTGATCGAATTGTGCGAGGAGCTGCTCCCGCTTTTCGACGAACTCGAGAAGCTGACCGATGATCCTGCACGCTTCAACCGGCGCATCGTCCGTGTGGACGAACTCCGTGCCAAAGTGCACCAGGACACCTCCGCCTACCTCATGGTCAACGCTTTCACCCAACTGGCGGAGCTGCGGCGATACTCCGCAGACAGACGGATCAGCGGGCTCGATACTGATGAAGCAGAGCGGGCAAAGCAACAAATTCTGCGCGATCGGGAGTTCATCACCGCCGTGCGCGACGGTGCGGTGGACCTCGAGCCGATCCTGACAGAGGCGCTGGATCGCGTCAAATGTGCTACGGATTCGACATGACGATCATCGCTACCATCCAAGCCGATCTCGAAGTGACGCCGCTCGGCACTCGCAGCCGTCTCGCAGACGAATTGCGCGGGGTTCCGCTACTTCGCCGGACCGTCGAACGCGTGCGCCTGACGCAGCAGATCGATGACGTTTACGTTCTCTGCCCGGAGAATCAACAGGATCGCTGCAACTCCATCCTGAGCGGTACCAACGCGATCATTCGTTCTCACAGCGTGCCCGCACCGCCCTGGGCTTCCCTTGTACGCATGGGTCGCAAATGGTCACTCGATGGTTGGCGCGGGGGTATCGGCGGTACTACATCATTCGACGAATACACGAACGCCGCCTTGATCGATGATCTGCTGCGGTCAACGAAGGCTGATACCGTGTTGAGTGTTCCCCCCGCCGCCCCACTTTTCGATCCATCACTTACCGATCGAATGATCCAACATCACCACAAGACCGAAGATGACAGCCGCCTGACATTCACACAGGCACCCCCGGGTGTGACCGGCATTCTCCTCGATGCCGCCCTCGTGCAGGAACTGGCCGGACAGGGCATCCCGATCGGCTGGGTCTTCAGCTACAAACCGGACACACCACAGAAAGACCTCGTCTTTCAGCCCTGCTGCTGCGAGATTCCCACCGAGTTGCGATACGCGGCCGGGCGGCTTGTCGGCGATACGGAGCGGTCGATGGAGAGGCTCATCGCGTGCCTGCAAGAGCCTGAACCACCCGATGCCGTCGGTATTGGCCGATGGCTGTCCCATTGGGAACAAACAACCGCCGAACGGCAACCGCACGAGGTCGAAATCGAACTCACAACCGACGACCCCTACCCGGATTCGATCCTGAGACCACGGGGTACGCGCATCGAACCTCGCGGCCCGATCGACCCAGCGATCGTTGCTCGAATCGTCTCCGAAATCACACAGTACGATGACGCCCTGCTCGTCCTCGGCGGCTTCGGCGATCCGCTGCGCCACCCACAATTCAGCCGGATTATCGAGACGATCCGAAAACCGCCGGCCAACGGGCGACCTCCATTCGGAGTGGCCATTCGTACAACGGCCGCGGATCTTTCCGACGAGCACATCGAAGCGCTGATCACGAACGAGGTCGACGTGCTGGACGTCACGCTGGACGCCTGGACACCTGACCTCTACGGCCGGCTGCACTCACCCCACGATCCGGCCGGTGCCGATCTGGACGCCGTGTGCAAGCGGCTGGACCGGCTCGACCACGTGCGTCAAGAACACCTGTCAACCGCTCCGATCGTCATCGCGGAAATGACCAAGACCCGCGACAACGTACACGAGCTGGATGACTTTCACGACGGCTGGCTGCGCCGGACAGGCGCGGTACTGATCAGCGGGCACAGTCACTTCGCCGGTCAATGCGAGGACCGAAGTGTCATACAAATGGCACCTTTGCCGCGTGTTCCCTGCCGTCGGCTTCGATCCCGCTGCGTCGTCCTGGCCGATGGCCGGGTCACGATGTGCGATCAGGATTTCAACGGCCGGTACGCTTTGGGATCCATCCACGAGAGGTCCCTCGAACGCCTCTGGACCACTTCCCCACTCTCCGACCTCCGCGACGCCCACCGCCAACACCGCTTCGACACAAACCCACTCTGCGCCGCCTGCGACGATTGGCACCGTCCATGACCATTGTGAGGGTGGGTGCCCCATGTCCTCTGGACGTGGGGGAGACGATGACAAACCCCCAGCGCAGGTGCCCCACTACCTGCATGACTAGAGTGCGCTTGGCTATCGGACCTCATCCCGTATTAGTCCGAGGAAGCCCTTCGCTGGCGAGATGAATCTGTGCTCCGACGAGGGAGCTGCTGAATGTGCAGAATCATCAGCTGGTTTACTTGCTGCCTCAGAATGGATACAGTACCGCCTGAGTAATAGATCTGCATGTGCCTGCAAATGACGGTTGGTGCACGGTATCAATCATTGTAATGCGCGGGAGAATGATATGAAACCTGATCTGAACTGGCTCGTTGGCAGTGTCGTCGAGCGAGTGGAATATGACGAGCAGTGTCGGCGGTGGAATTTTGCTATCGGCGAGCAGACTTTTCTTGCCGTAGAATGCCATTGGCAGATCATTACAGGAGATCACGTATCGCTTGCCAGCGGGGATCATGGCCAGATATACGGGCGGGCTTCTTCAATCGACGCCGCGGTCGAAGCGATGAACCTTCTGGCGGGGCGCAAGATCGAGAGAGTCTCCTTTGACGAGATGTCTGCCGATCTCACGATTGAGTTGGAAGGCGCAGCAGCAATACGCACGTTCAACGATTCCACCGGTTTCGAGGCATGGCATCTTATCGGCCCGCAGGGAACCAGACTTATCGCGCAAGGGGGTGGTAATATTGTCGTGTTCCCTGGAGAACAAGGAGCATAACGAGTCACTCAATGAGACTGCGCTGCTCGAGGTCGGTCAGTTACAGTGCATGCCCTATGAATATGCACATTCCTTCAGGCGATCTCTATGACCTCTTGATGCCCGGCAGACGTCCGGCGATTTCGTGGCCGTTTTGCCAGGCCACATACAGCATCAGGTGGTTGTGGAGGCCCGCGAGCGTCTTCGTCGTAGCAGGGTCGCGGTAGGGTGGCGGTTCTCCCGGCGACACTGGAGGTTCACTCGCTGACTCAAGCGCGGTGCCAGGGCTACTGAGCACTCGTCGTCTTGTCACCCACCAGTGGCACAGTCCCGGAGGGACGACAGACCGCAGCCCACGGCGTAGTGTGTGTTTAGCGTGTGGTGGCACAGGATCAGTACCGCGACAGTCATGGAGCGGTCCCCCGTTGCCCTGTGTTCCCATGACCGCCTGTCTCTGTCGGTTCTGATTCACAGGGTGCGGCGTTTCCCGTACGCGAATCCCGAAATCGAGCACGCTAAACAGATGCACGGCATAAGCCGTGGGACCGTGAACCTTCTCCACACACCCAGTCCCTTCAGGGACGGCACTCCATCCTCATACCCGTGGTGCATCCGACGACCACGAGACTCCTCGTGTCGCCCCCATGGGGCTCACAACACGTAACCCGTCCTTATCCCCACGGCTCACGCCGTGGGCTGATGTCTTTCGCCCCTACGGGGCTTGTTCAGTAGCTACAAATCACCATCGTGCGGAATCCCTGCCAAAGGGCAGCCGTCGCAACGGGCGCGAGAACGGCAGTGCCTTTTCCCGACCGCAACGAACAGGGCGTGATACTCGTTGTAGAGTTGCGCTTCGGCCGGCAGGGCCTCGTCAAACAGGCGGCGTACGGTCTCGTAATCGGCCGACTCGTCGGTGATAAGGTGCCGTCGCAGAACCCGCTTCGTGTACGCATCCACCACGAACGTGGCCCGATTCCCGGCGTAGAGCAGGATGGCGTCGGCCGTCTCAGGACCGATCCCTCGAATGCTCAGCAGACGGGCTCGCGCTTCGTCAATCTCACCGTCAAGCAACGAATCGAGCGAACCCCCGTGGTAATCCCACAGGCAACTCACAAACGCTTTTAGCCGGGAGGCCTTGATTCTGTACGTACCCGATGGCCGGATCAGCCCAGCCAGATCACCCTCGCAAAGACCGCGCAAGCTTTGCCAAGTGAGACATCGAGCATGCCGCAGGTTGTCTATCGCCCGCTCGACATTCGTCCACGCGGTGTTCTGGGTAAGGATTGCACCGATGACAACCTCGGTCGGCGTCCGCGCCGGCCACCAGTGCTGTGGACCATAGGCAGACCACAGTCGATCGTACATGGACCGAAGGATTCGGGTCGGGGGTCGTCGCGGAGGTCGTTCACTCTGGGACATCCAGGTCGTCACTCCTCGAATCAGCACTTGCGTGTAAGCCGCCTCCGCTGCACGATACGCCGACGATGCCCAGCAAACAACCATCCGATGATCCATCCGCCAGGCGCGGCCTGCTCGCGCGACCGCTCGAAGCATTGGCGTTTCTGCTGCCGTTGATCGTGTTCTACGAGGTCGTCTCGATCACACGAGGGCAGGACCGAGTCATCGCCTTCGATCTGCTTCGGCACTTCTTCGAGCTGTTCGGTCACGTCGGGATGTGGGCACCGGGGCTCGGCGTGATCGCCATACTGGTCGCGACACATATAGCGTCGGGCGAGAAGTGGTCGATCAAGTGGGGTCGCGTGGCTTGGATGTATGTCGAGGTCGTCGCCCTTGCGACTCCCTTGCTGGTGCTGAACTGGACCATCCAGCTCACTGGGGCTAAGAGCGTCGCCGGCGGGCTGATCGACGGTATCGGTATGGGCATCGGCGCCGGCGTCTACGAGGAACTGGTGTTTCGCCTGCTGCTGATTTCCTTTGTCGTAATGCTCGGTGTGGACCTGCTGCGGCTCAGCCGGACGGGCGTCACGGCCGTGGCGATCGCGCTGTCATCATTGGCCTTTGCCGCCCACCATCATTACCCGATCGGCATCGAGCCGTTCAATCCGACCGCCTTCGCCTTCCGCGCTGTCGCCGGCGCCTACCTGGCGATCATCTTCTGGTACCGCGGCTACGGCTCGGCCGCCGGCTGCCATGCTGCATATAACGTAGCTCTAGCGTGGCTGATTTTGTATGCCGATTGACACGCACGTGTCAGTTCTGTCGCGCGTATACGACCTCGCCCCCGACAACCGTCGTATCGACTTTGATCTCACCGATTCGCTCCTTCGGAATCGCCAGCGGATCTTCCGTGAGGATGACGAGGTCGGCCAGCTTACCCACTTCGATCGTCCCGAGCCGATCTTCTCGATGGATCGCCTTTGGTGGTAAGACCGTGTAAGCCCGGAGTGCCTCCTCGACGGTCAGCGAATGCGACGGAAGCCAGACCTCACCGGTCAGGATCCTGGCGTTGACGGCCGAATCGATACCGGCAAAGGGACTCAACGTCACGACCGGCCAATCGCTGCCGAACACCACCAAAGCACCCGAATCGACCAGTTGCCGATAGGCATACGACCCCTCCAGGCGTTCCTTTCCGAGTCGATCCTCGGCGTATCGCCCGTCGTCCGCCTTGTGAAACGGCTGCATCGATGCCACGACGCCGAGCGTGACGAAGCGCGGGATGTCCTCGATGTGCAGGTGCTGCGCGTGCTCGACGCGGTGGCGGGCATCGCGGCCACCGTTGCGCTGCAGGGCATACTCGTAGGCGTTGAGCAGAAGATGATTCGCCTCATCACCGATCGCGTGGACCGCTATCTGCAACCCGCGAGAGTCGACCATCGCGACGTTCTGCTGGAATGTCCCGGGCGGGTCGGCCATGGCGGTCAGTTGACCACGCGGGTACTGCATTTCGGGCGAGGCATCGCTGTACGGCTGTCGGAGGTACGCCGTCCGGCTGCCCAGCGAGCCGTCCATGAACCCCTTGAAGCCGGCCAAACGGACCATGTCACTCTCGAGTCCATAGGCGGAAACCTCGTCGGTGTGCGACTGCCAATCGGTCACACCCCAGTACACCGTGATGCGCACGGTCGCCGCACCCTCCTTCTCCGCGCGACGGAAGGTCTCCAGGTCACCCACGGCGAACATGTCGTGCATCGACGTGATACCCCACGAGTTGGCGTGCTTCATCGCACGGAGGAGGGCCTCGTACTTCTCGTCCGGCGACGAATCGGGAATATGCCGGCTCACCAGGTCCATGGCCGACTCCTTCAGGATACCCGTCGGCTCGCGCGTCGCGGGATCCCGCTCAATCTCACCGCCCTTCGGATCGGTCGGTCCTGACGCGTCGATCCCGGCCAGGCGCAGGGCCGCCGAGTTGACCAGAGCCGAGTGCCCGTCCATACGGCTCAAGAAGACGGGAACGTTGCCGGTGACCGGATCGAGCCAATCCTTCGTGGGTGATGCCGGATCGCTCCAACTCTCCACACTCCAGCGCCCGCCGAGAACCCACTGCCCTTTCTTCTTGGCCTTGGCCTCCGCAGCGACCGCCTGGACAAACGCTTGGCGATCGCGCACGTCGCGAAGCTTCAGCCGGGCGAGTTGCTTCCCGCCGCTGATAATGTGCGCGTGACTGTCGGTGATACCCGGTATAACGCGCCGGCCTTGCGCGTCGATCACCTTCGTGCCGGAACCTATCCAGGTCCGGACCGACGCATCGCTGCCCACGTCGGCAATCTTGTCGCCCACGACGGCCAGGGCTGTCGGCTCGACCATTCCGACCGATTTACCTGCTTCGGTCGTACGATCTTCCCCGGTCCACACCCGAGCGTTGAGAATGACGAGGCTCGCGGCTCGCTCGGTGGAGGCTCTCTGTGTCTCCGTGGTCGGCGACGAGAGCGAGCACGACGCCGCTCCCACAGCGATCAGGACTCCCGCTACGACTTTCGCAAAGTGTGGAGTCCGCTTCTGTTGAATCTCGAGTTTCAATGTTTCGATGGACATGTCTGTGTACCTCCCGATTGAAGTTCACCATCGCCGCGAGCCAAACGGAAGTACGTGAACTCGCGACGCCACCCTCTCGCTCACGTCCTGCGAAACACAGGCCGTTACAGACTTCCCCAATGCCTGCTGGGCCTCGGTCGTAGACGCGCGGGGTCGACGGTGGATATAGTACCTGTCGCACTGGGTTGTGGAAACGGGCAACACGAATAGCGAGGCATTTGTGGCCCGTGTCAGAATCGGCAGGTGGTGTCAGTAGGCTGAATGCCTGCTATAGGATGAATGCCTGCCGAAGGCCTGCTCGACAGTAGGTGTGCCGAGCATGTTCGATAACCTGGGGGTGCAAGTCCCCTGCACAACCTGATGGAGGTGAAGTGCGAACGAAGCGCAAGGGCTACCGCCGCGAGG
>JAUXGE010000260.1 GCA_030622435.1 Planctomycetota bacterium | reverse complement strand
CTGAGAGACCTCCCTTGAAGCGAGGACATGGCCGCGCTGATCGCTCTGCGTGCCCGAGTGCGAGGCGCGGCCATGCGTTCCTTCGGCGACACGCCCACGACCGTCGACCGCTTGGCCATGGCACGCGGTGCGACCACCTCCGTCAGTCGGACGGCGCGGTGGGCGTACCGCACTCGGGGCAGACGTCATGCCCAGTGCGGAGGTCGTAGCCGCAAGCCGTGCACAGGGGGAAGAGGCGGGCGCGGCGGTGCCGCTCGCGGTAATAGAGCAGGATGATCCCCGGCCCGAAGGCCCAAAGCAGTACGGTCCCGGCGAGGATGAGCGTCG
The DNA here is from genome assembly GCA_030622435.1 of Planctomycetota bacterium. GTDB lineage: Bacteria > Planctomycetota > Phycisphaerae > UBA1845 > UBA1845. The sequence continues at coordinate 6,558 of JAUXGE010000260.1, read as the reverse complement.
TGTATGTGCCGCGCTCGCAGTAGCATTCTCGCTGCCGAGTCACCCAGATGTGAACGGGGACGGCTACGAGGCCCTCGAGGAAACTGCCGGTGACGAGCGCGCGGATCATCCTGCCGAGCTGCGTGTACCGGTCGCCTTGTCGCCAGTACACGAAGAAGATCCAAGCCCATACGCCCCAGAGCAGGGCCATTGCGGTCCAGACCGTCGCCAGGAAACTCCACACACCGTCGAACGCACTCAGAACCCCTTTCCACCAGTCCGGGACCTCGAGAAGTAGGAAGATCGCACCGACGGTCAGGAGCATGGCCATGGCGGCGGCCGCGATGACGGCTGATTTGAGCGGCCGCCCCTCTGTGGTGAGCTTTGGCGTCCATGTGCGGGCGGGGCGAAGAAACGCCCACTGGGCGAGAAGCAGCAGGCCAAGGACCAAGACGAGATTCAGGGTGTAGCCAAGCGTACTTTCGCCGAATAGGACCCCCAGCGGTATTCCCAGGCCGACCGCTATGAAGTCGCCGGGCAGGAAGTCATTGAAGAAGGGGAGGACAAGCCACCCGAGGAAGGCAACGACGTACAGGATCCCGGCGATGAGGATCACGCGGCGGAGGCGATGAGCTTGGCGCTGGGCTAGGGTCATAGAGCATCCCCTTATGACATTGCAGCGAGTACCGTTATCGTACAGCGGTCAGCGTCCACAAGACACTCTTTGGCTGCGAGCCCCCGACCTCTACGCTTCACTAACGCGGTCTATCATCCAGGATGTTGCCTGCGCTGCCCGACATCGGCCCAAAACTCCCGGGTATCGCGCATTGGGAAATGCCCTGACGCCCCCCTGCGGCAGGGTCTGACTCACTCCCGGACAAAGCCAGACCATAGCCAACTCCGCAATACGGCACCGTGACGTCGCCCCACCGTGACGATCCGGCGCGCCCGATTTTGCGCTGAATATTTCCTGACGCATTGGTCGAATCGCACCGACAGCCATCCGATAAACATACAAGCTTCGGAACTCGAAGTAGTTGCACGGGTGAGTTCCGAGACTTGTACCGTCGCCCTTTCGGTACGCTCGAATTGCGCAGCGTGTGGGGTGTCGGGTCAGGCCCGTAAGGGTGGAGGATAAACCATGAAGCGAAAGGCGATCATTCCGTTGTTGCTGGGCCTGGGAATCGGTCTGGCAACCGTCAAGCTTGCGGTGGACACCATACGCAAGGCGCAAGCGGCAAACAAGACGGCCGCCACCGTCAAAGTGGTCTGGGCAAAGGAAGACATTGGTGCCTACACATCGATCACGGCCGAGATGGTCGAGATCGTAGAAACGGGAGACAGTCGGTTCGCACCCGTCGCCGATCGATTCGAGTCGGTCGAGCACGTAATCGGGCGTGTACCCGCCAAGGGGATTGCGAAGCGGACACCGGTGCTCAAGTCCATGCTGACTGAGAAGGGCACGCCGGCGGGGCTTGTGGGAAAGATACCACCGGGGTTCCGGGCGGTCTCGGTCAAAATCGACGAGGCTCGTAGCGTGGCCTACCAGGTCAAACCGGGTGATTGGGTAGACGTTATCGTCGTGATGGACGTCGGATCGGGGCGTGCCGGTAAGGACACTATCGCAGAGGTGATACTCCAGCACATCCAGATCGGTGCGATTGGACACGCGACTGCGCCTGGCACCCAGGCCAGTGGGGGAAAGGTCAAGCCGGCCAAGTCCGCCACACTGCTGGTTCCCGAGGAGGATGTGCCCATGCTTCACCTTGCAGCGACACGTGGCACGATCACGTTTGCCCTTCGCGGCAGCGACGATTTGACGAACGGCCAGTATCACAGCGCGAATCTTGGGGATGTGATTCCGGGTGCCGGCCCGGCAAGGCCGCAGCAGGTCGCCGATGGGAATACCGCTGCAGGACCCTCTTGGAACCAGGCTTTGGTCGGGTTTCTCGCCAGCGAGCAGAATCAGCCGGCGCCGCAGATGACTTTCGAGCAGGAACCGGAGCCTCACTCTGTAGTGGTAGTTCGTGGGGCTGTGGATGGAACAAGCGCACCGGCGATCGAACAGATCACATTTGAGGATGCCGATTCATCCAAAATCCTCGATTTCACGAAAGGTCTGCCAACCGGAACGGCTTCCAAGATAAGAACGAGGAAGCGCTCATCGGTCCGAAGGAGTGGAGACCGGGTGAAGAGAGACACACTGCGTACGCGCGACACGGAAGACGACACTGAGTCCAACGATGGTGAGTGAGGAGGACGCTACAAGATGTCGACCACATATAAGGCCGGTGATTCTGTACTTTGGCGCCCAAGTGCGTCAACCCGAACCGGCCTGATCCTGTTTGTCTTTGGGGCGTTTGCCCTCGGTTTGTGTAATCAGGCGACAGGCCAGGTGGGTGACTCCGACAGCCACACGGCGTCAGCGGCACTCGATCTGTCCGGGAACGTGCAGCGGCTGACCGTACCGCTGTACGGAAGCTTGACAATCGAGACCAGCATCGAGATCACCCGGGCTGACGTGATCGCCGTCCATATTGCTGACGTCCAGGTCCTGAGCCCCAGACGCCTGCTGGTCTCCGGGAAGTCCTACGGAACGACGAGCATCGTCCTGCTCAGGGCGGACGAGCAGCAATCGGTGGTCGAGATCTCGGTGGAACTGGATCTGGGGCGCCTCAACGAGACCATCCGGACCGTAGATCCCCTATCAACGGCTCGAGCTCGGTCCGTGTTGGGCAACATAGTGTTGAGTGGCACTGTCAGCAGCGCCGACCGGGCTTCCCGCATCGCAGATCTTGCCAGTCTGTTTCTGCCCCCCGTAACGACGGGTGGAGCGCCCGCGACAGTGCAGAATCACCTTGACGTGGCCGGTGAACAACAGGTCTTACTTAGAGTTGTAGTGGCCGAGGTGAGTCGGAAGGCCACACGTGAACTGGGCATTAACGGCTACCTCATCGGTGAGAACTTCAAAGACGCCTTTCTCGTCAACCAGTTGGGCGGCATCAACCCGGTCAACATCGGTGCAGCGGCGGCCGCAAACGTCGCACAGAACGTCCCGTCCTTGACGGACTCCAACGGCCTCAATCTAAGAGACACGACCACACTTTCTCTTGGGTTTCCTCGCGTTCAGATGCAGTTGTTCATCAAGGCAATGGCGGAAAACTCACTGCTCAAGATTCTGGCGGAGCCCAACCTCGTCGCTATCAGCGGGGAGACGGCCTCGTTTCTGGCCGGTGGCGAGTTTCCCATTCCGGTTCCCCAGGGGAATCAGCAGGTCACGATCGAATGGCGCAAGTTTGGTGTCCGCCTGAACTTCACCCCCGTGGTTCGTGGGCATCAGCAGGTGCGACTCCGTGTAGCGCCGGAGGTCTCTGAGCTGGATTACTCGTCGGCCGTGCAGATCGAGGGCTTTGTGGTCCCCGGTTTGAAAGCGCGATCCACCGAAACGACGGTTGAACTGGGAAATGGAGAGACCATCGCAATCGCCGGTCTGCTTAGCGAGGAGGTTCGCGGCTTCTCGAGCCGTGTTCCGGGTCTCGGGGATTTGCCGGTCCTTGGGGCGCTGTTCCGATCCGTGAACTTCCAGCGCTCCTTGACGGAGCTTGTCATACTCGTGACTCCCGAAATCGTGGCACCGATCGATGCCCACCAGAAAATCCGTCTGCCCGGTCAGGATATGCAGGATCCCGGTGATCTGGAGCTTTACATGCTCGGGTTGCTGGAAGGTGAGGACGATCCGAAGGACAAGAACGCTGCCGGCGGCATCGACGACACCACCGTGGCATCTTTCCCGAGTATCCCCTCCGAGCCGGACGAGCTATCGGTGCACGGCCCCTGGGGGCATGCGATGCTGACCGGCGGACATTAGAACGTCTTTGGACTCCCTTTGCAGCGGCCGGCACTCATGCCGGCCGCTACCGGATCACACCCCGCACTTCGAATATCCCGACAGCCTCGAGGGTGCGGCTACCGGTACACGCCGGTACGCCTGGCCAACGGGACCGTAGCGCAGGCTTCCAGCCTGCCAACACCGTGCGAGCGCAGGCTTCCAGCCTGCAAACACCGGAGATCTCTGTGCCCCTCCGGGAGGGTTCCGCGATCCCTCAGTTGTGCTCCCCATGCCGTTACGCTAGTTTCCCACCGTGATCCTCATCGTCGATAACTACGATTCGTTCACCTACAACCTCGTGCAGACGATCGGAGCGTTGCCGGGGAAACGCGACATGGACGTCGTGCGCAACGACGCGGCCTCCGTGGACCAACTCGCCGCGATGGAACCCACACACGTCATCATCTCGCCTGGACCGTGCACACCCAATGAATCCGGCGTCAGCGTTGATCTCATACGTCGCATGGCCGGTAAGGTGCCCGTCCTGGGCGTGTGTCTGGGCCATCAGTGCATCGCCCAGGCTTTCGGTGGCAGGATCGTTCGGGCACCGCGTCTGATGCACGGGAAGACCAGCTCGATCCGTCACGACGGCAGAACGATTTACAAGGATCTTGCCGTTCCGTTCACAGCCACACGCTATCACTCTCTGACAGTGGAGCGGGAATCCATGCCCGACGTGTTCGAGATCAGTGCCGTTACGGCTGACTGTGACGAGCTGATGGGCCTGCGCCACAAGTCCCTGCCGATCGAGGGCGTGCAGTTCCACCCCGAAAGCTTCCTGACTGAGGAGGGCACGAGGCTGATGGCGAACTTCCTGGACCTGTAGAAACCTGCCATGAGAGACGTTGCAAGCGTCCCGGTCTTGCGTTACCTCCACCGTGCTGGTGAGCTTTCCCACGAGCCGATCAGTCCAGGTCGATGATCCCGGCCCCCCATAGCAGCCGTGTCGGCGGTCGATACAATCAAGGTCGTGCCCCGTGCAATCGATACCGTCGAGAGGGGAACAAGCCCCGTGGGGGCGAAAGGCATCAGCCCACGGCGTGAGCCGTGGGGATGAGAACGGGCAACGTGGTATGAGCCCCGTGGGGGCGACACGCGGATTATCGTGGAGGTTGGTTGCACGACATGTGTGGCGATGGAGTGCCGTCCCTACGGGACTGGATGTGTCGAGACCGGGCCTAGCCCCACGGCTTGCGCCGTGGGCTTTGGACTGTCGTCCCTCCGGGACTGGTCCACCGGGGTCGACAAGACGGCTAGTGCTCCGTTAGCCTTGGATTGCGGGTCCGGTGGCATGCCACGGGCAGCTTGTCTTCCAGTGGACACTGGCGGGCAAGCTGCCAGTGGCACCCTGACAGTGCTAGATGGATGGAAACGAAGATTTGACCCACGACCTGATATCCCAAGAGGATCCGGCCCGCAAACGTGCTCGTATGTGTGCCGTCGTTATCGCTATCGCCCTGTCCGTTCTTTACGGGGTCGTCTTCCTGGCGCGCCCTGTGGTTTCCAGCCCTCCATGGTTGGTGGATGCGCTTCGCTACCCATCGCGGTCGGTCTACATGCTGATCAACAGTGCGTTCAGCATGATGCAGGGCGAACGCCCGGCCATCCTGACACGGTCGGGTATTTACCTTCTTCTCGTGGCGGGTCTGGTTCCTTGGGCCGTACTGGGAATGATTCGTCGGGGACGACCGAGCGACCTCGGCTTTCGACGTCCGAACCGCTATGCATGGCGGTTCCTGGCCATCGGCTACGTCTGCTCCATACCGTTCCAAGTCTGGATGGTGCGCGGGTCGGGTTTTGCCAACCCCTATCTGGGACAGCTCGAGCGGGCTGGGGCGGCCGCCTTCATTCTCTACTATTGCGTCAATATGCTGACGGAGCACTTCTGTCTTCACGGTGTAATCCTCGGCGTCTGCCGATGGGATCACCGCTGGCCGCCACCGGCGCCGACCGTCGAACGTGACGAGACGGATTCGGGTGGAAGGCTTCTTCGCTGGGTCGGCTTGGCGCAACCGACCGACGGCGCACGCGGAATTCGCGGGATCACGAGGTGGCTCGGGCTGCCCGACGGCTGTCTGCCGGCCATGATGACTTCCACCCTTCTGTTCGGGCTGGTGCATCTCGGCAAGAACCCGCGGGAGCTGGTGCTGTCCTTGCCGGGGGGGTTGGCGCTGGCGTACATCGCGTACCGCTCGAACACGTGGCTGACGACGTTCGTTCTTCACCTCGCCACGGCCGGCACGGCATTACTCATGATCCTCCTCTGGAACTGATTGCCGTCCTATTGATAGTGCGCGACCTGTGGGAGTCGTTGCACGACTGTGCAACTTGCCGTGTGCCCCATCCTTACGCCCTCCGTGCGTTTGAAACACTATCCGACGTTCGAGGCGTAAGGGTGGGGGACCGATCGTGGATTGGGGCGTGTTGAAGAGGTGTGACACGGGGTTTTGACTCGTGCTTGCATCGGTTGAAAACCGGTGACAAAGTAAGGTCGGCGCATTGTTTCAACGGACTGATAGCGCGTACTTTCTATCGGCGAGTCCGTCCCCCGCGCTGTCGATGTGGCATCCGGCTACTCAGCTACTCGTCTCTTTCGATGTCGCGGAAGTGCAGCTTCTGGCGAACGTCGCGGGTTACTTGAACGATCACAGGATGGTTCACCATCGGCCCAATTATATCGTCGACTTCCT